>NZ_JAUBTT010000051.1:47007-62174 GCF_036705125.1 Microcoleus sp. B7-D4 | reverse complement strand
GGGCGGGACGCCCATCCCACAATAACAATTAAAATTGTAAGTTATTTAATTCGCGATCCTAATTTGGTGTGCAGTAAACTCACAGCCATGTAATAATAGCCACTTAAGGCTACAAAACTTAACAAAAAAACTTGACAAATTATATATTAATACCAGGATTGCGGTGACAAAAAAGAACGATCGCCCTTCCATTCAAAAAGAACGATCGTCCTTTACACCCTCTTTCTATCTAAATCATGAAACTGCGTCGATCGCACGCCCTAATGCGGCTTGTTAAGCGTCAATATCGAGTTCGCGCACTAAAAAAGCCCATTCATCTGCCAATTCTTCAATCACTTTAGCAGTAGGTTTGCCGCCCCCGTGTCCCGCTTTAGTTTCAATGCGAATTAACACTGGTTTTTCTCCCGCGTGGGTTTCTTGCAAAGCAGAAGCAAACTTGAAACTGTGGGCCGGAACCACCCGATCGTCGTGATCGGCAGTTGTAATCATTGTCGCCGGATAAGCCGTTCCCGGTTTGAGATTGTGCAACGGAGAATAGCCGTGAATTGTGGAAAATTCTTCGGGATTTTCCGGCGAACCGTATTCAGAAGTCCAAGCCCAACCAATGGTAAATTTGTGGAAGCGCAACATATCCAAAACGCCGACTGCGGGCAATGCTGCACCGAACAATTCCGGCCGCTGAGTCATGCAAGCCCCCACTAATAAACCGCCATTGCTACCGCCTGCGATCGCCAATTTTGCAGGCTTGGTGTACTTGTTTTCGATCAACCATTCAGCGCCAGCTATAAAGTCATCAAACACATTTTGCTTATTCAACTTTGTCCCTGCTTGGTGCCATGATTCGCCGTACTCGCCACCTCCCCGCAAACAGGCGATCGCATAAACTCCGCCCATCTCTAACCACACTATCCTGCTAACAGAAAAACTCGGAGTTAGCGAGATACCAAAACCACCGTATCCGTAAAGGTAGGTGGGGTTATTGCCATCCAAGTGCAAGCCTTTCTTGTGGGTGATAAACATGGGTACTTGCGTACCGTCTTTGCTTGGGTAAAATACTTGTTTTGTCTCGTAATCGTCGGGATTAAAATCGACATTGGGCTGCCGATAAATCGTACTTTCATCTGTCACCAGATTATACCGATAAATGGTGTTTGGTGCAGTGAAACTGGTGTAAGCATAAAAAGTTTCGGTGTCGTGCCGCTTGCCGCCGAATCCTCCCACCGAACCGATTCCCGGCAAAGCTATTTCTCGCGCGAAACAGCCGTCTAAGTTGAAGATTTTAATTTGGGTGTAGGCGTCTTTCAGATAAGAAGCCACAAATTGATTGTTCAGCAGGCCAATGCCTTGGAGGGTTTCTGCTGCTTCGGGGATAATTTCTGTGAACCCCCCCTCCCTGGGCGACGGGGGGGTTTCGTCACCAGCGAGGGATGAAGGAGGTGGGTTGTTGGTGTCGATCGCAATTACCCGGCCGCAAGGTGCATTTAAGTCAGTTTGAAACCAGAACAGAGGGCCTTCATTGTCGATGAAGCTGTACTCTGCCTCGAATTCGTTAATGAGTTCTACAACAGGCGATTCAGGGGCTGTTAAGTCTTTATAGAAAATCAGGTTTTTTGTTTCAGTTCCCTGCCAAACTGATATAATTAGATATTTGCCGTCTTCAGTGACGCCGCCGCTAAATCCCCATTCTTTTTGGTCTGGGCGATCGTAAATCAATACGTCTTCTGATTGGGCTGTTCCTAACTTGTGATAAAACAGTTTTTGGTAATAGTTAACGTCTTCGTGCTTGCTTTTTTCGTTGGGTTCGTCGTAGCGGCTGTAAAAAAAGCCTTTACCGTCGTGAGTCCAGGATGCGCCTGAGAATTTCACCCACTTTAAATGATCCGATAAATCTGCACCTGTTTCGATATCGCGGACTTTCCATTCTTGCCAGTCGGAACCGGAAGTTGACAAACCGTAAGCCATGTATTTGCCGTCTTCGCTGATAGCTATCCCACCCAAAGCAACAGTTCCGTCTTCTGAGAGAGTGTTGGGGTCAATTAATACTTTGGGTTCGTCGTCGAGGGATGTTAATGTGTAGAGTACGGATTGATTTTGCAGGCCGTCATTCTTGTAGTAGAAATAGCGAGATCCTTCTTTGAAAGGTATGCCGTATTTCTCGTAATCCCAAAGTTGAGTCAGGCGCTGTTTGATTTTTTCCCGCGCCGGAATTTCGTTGAGGTAGGCAAAAGTGACTGCGTTTTGGGCTTCCACCCAAGCTTGGGTTTCCTCCGAGTCAGGGTTTTCCAGCCACCTGTAGGGGTCGGATACTTTGACGCCGTGGTAGTCGTCTGTTTGGTCGATTTTGCGGGTTGTGGGGTAGCTTAAAGGTCGATCGAATTGGGTCATGATTTTTTACTACTCTCGGTAACTTTTTCCAGTTTACCCTTTCGCGGCAGTGACAGGGGAGAGTAGCTCAATTTGGGATTTGAGATTTTATCCTAAATCTTGGTTAAATAAGTAACCCCACCTCAAAAAACCGAATACTTTGATACCTGAATCCTTTAAAATATTGGGTGTCTAACATAGAACCTATCGCCAATAAATACTATTTTAAAATGAGATATAATTAATTTAGTTTCTTTCGGAATAAAGTGCTTCCCAAGAATGACTAAATTTCCCCATGACCAGTTTGCCAAAGAATACCTAAGAGAGTTATTGTCACCTCTAGGAGAAGTAGAAACCAGTAAAGATGTTTCTGCTCAAGTTCGAGAAATTGATATCTGGTTTAAACCCACTTCTGTATCGCCTGAATACGTAGAGAATTTAGGTTTGTTAGGTCAAATGACTGCGACTGTGGCTGCGATCGAACCATTTCGCAATGCCGTCAATACAGAGGATATTTTCAGTTGTGTTGTCAAACTTTTAAATACTAGGGCAGAATTACTGCGCCGAGCTAATCGAGAAGAGCAACGTTTAGAATCCCAACAATTACCCAGATTGTGGATTCTGACTCCCACTGCTTCGGAGGCTTTGTTAAGCAGCTTTAATTTTATGATTCCAGAAGAGTCAGAAGGTTGGGGGAGGGGGGTTTATTTTCTATCGGAAGTTTGGCGAGTAGGATTGATAGCTATCCACCAGCTACCGAATGTTCCAGAAACGATGTGGTTGCGGATTTTAGGTAAGGGTAAAGTACAGCAAGGGGCGATCGCGGAATTAACAAGATTGCCTGTTGATAGTCCCCTACGAGCTAATACGCTAGAATTATTGTACAACCTGCAAGCGAATCTGCAAGTAAATTTAGCAGCTAGTACCCCAGGAAATCAGGAAGATAAGGAGTTAGTTATGGCGCTCGTACCTCTGTTACAACAAAAAATAGATGAGGCCACACAACAAGGAAGAGAAGAAGGAAGAGAAGAAGGAAGAGAAGAAGGAAGAGAAGAAGGAAGAGAAGAAGGAAGAGAAGAAGCACAGCGGTTGATTTTGCAAAACTTTCTGCAAGTCAGATTTGGGGATTTAGACGCTAAGACAATTGCCTTTTTTGCCTCTGTCTCGGCTTTACCTGTTGGTGAATTCACTATGTTGTTAGTGCAATTATCCACATTGCCAATTGCCCAAGCAGATAGACAACAAGTACAAACTTTAATCGCCGAAAATGTCTTGAGAAAGCGCTTTGGTCAATTAGAAGTAAACACCGTCAATCTCATCCCAAATTTGCTCGCATTGTCGGCCGAAAATTTATCGCTATTGCTGTCACAACTGCCGGATTTGTCAATAGAAGAACTAATGGCTCGAATAGAAAACTCTTCCCTTTGAGTAAAAAAAGAGCGATTAAGCTCGATCGAGTTCTTGTGGAAAGTAGGGGTTGGGCGTCCCGCCCGCCAGAAAACACAATTTAGATGCGGGACAAATTATAACTAATCCAACTCCCTCCTTCCTTCCAAAGCACGAGCCAATGTAACTTCATCGGCATATTCCAAATCTCCCCCCATCGGCAAACCAAAAGCTATGCGCGTCACTAGGGTAAAAGGTTTTAATAAGTGACCGATATAAAGAGTAGTAGTTTCGCCTTCCACGCTGGGACTAATAGCAATAATTACTTCCTTAACCTTTTGCTGGCTGACGCGCCGCACTAACGGTTGAATGTTCAATTGTTCGGGGCCAATTCCATCCATCGGCGAGATAACGCCGCCAACAACGTGATATTTACCCATGTATTCCCGCGTTTTTTCTAAAGCGATTACGTCGCGGGATTCTGATACTACACAAATGGTATGAGTGTCGCGGTTGGTATTGCGGCAAATTTCGCAAACAGGGTCAGCAGATAAGTGAAAGCATACTTGACAGAAACCTACTTGCTGTTTGGCATCAATCAAAGATTTAGCTAGGGCTTGCACTTCTTCTTCCGGTCGCTTCAAAATATGTAAAGCTAGCCGCTGGGCTGTTTTTGGGCCGACTCCCGGCAAGCGCTGCAATTGTTCGATTAAACGAGCTAAAGGTCGAGTGTACATTAAAAATTGGCGGTAATTGGTAATATCATTTCTGGTTGATTCGCGACAAGATAATTTGTGCGATGTAGGGGCGGGTTTTACCAACCATCTATGTTTAAAACTAAGTATATCATAAACCAGTCCCGCCCATACACTGAGGAATATTGACTAATTTACCCTCCACTAATTTTAGCTTTGTAGCCTAATTTTGTGATAATTTCTAGCAACTTTTGCTTGTGTTCGCCTTGAATTTCGATTTCATTATCTTTGACTGTGCCGCCAGTACCGCATTGGGCTTTTAGCTGCTTGGCTAAAGTTGCTAATGTTTCGGGTTTTTCCTGAAAGCCGCTGATGATTGTAACTGTTTTGCCGCCGCGTCCTTTTCGGGATGCTTCGATTTTGAGGTTTTGTTGATTGGGGGGAACTTCGGCAACTCCCCGTTGGAGGGCGGCCGAGTTGTCAACGTTGCCAAACTCGGAGTAAACTATTCGTTTGCCCTCGGTTGTTTTGCTGTCAGAATCTTTGCGTTTGGATGCTGCCATAGGTTAAGATGCTTGAACTTTTTTTACTGGTATTTCTAGTTTTAGCGGATTGGGTGTAAGGCGGCGATCGCTCGTTTAGACTCTGATATTATACCTATTGTATTAGCCCATCAAGGGTTCAGGGAATTATAATGAAATTTGTTCGATCGCCTCAAGTCCCCAAGCAATTTGGTACGATCGACTAAGCGCGCGATCGACACGCCCGCCTCTAGCTTACCCGCCAATCTAAAAAATCTAAAATCTAAAATCTAAAATCAAATGACAGTCACCCCCCTGCATCTCACCACCGAAACCAGCGCCCAACGCCCCGACTCCCTCGGCAGATTCGGCAAATTCGGTGGCAAATACGTCCCCGAAACCCTGATGCCCGCTTTATTTGAACTAGAAGCCGCTTTCCACAAATACCGCAGCGAACCGGAATTTCAACAGCAACTCCAACAACTGCTCAAAGATTATGTCGGCCGCCCCAGCCCTTTGTATTTCGCCGAACGCCTCACCGAACACTACGCTAAAGCAGACGGAACTGGCCCGCAAATTTACCTCAAACGCGAAGATTTAAACCACACGGGAGCTCACAAAATCAACAACGCTTTAGCTCAAGCATTGCTGGCAAAACGCATGGGCAAAAAGCGGGTAATTGCTGAAACTGGTGCCGGTCAACACGGCGTTGCTACCGCCACAGTTTGCGCTCGTTTTGGTATAGAATGCGTTGTCTACATGGGCGTTCACGACATGGAAAGACAGGCTTTAAATGTGTTTAGAATGCGCTTGATGGGTGCCGAAGTGCGGCCGGTGGCTGCAGGTACGGGAACGCTGAAAGATGCGACTTCCGAAGCGATTCGCGACTGGGTGACAAATGTCGAAACAACTCATTACATTCTCGGTTCCGTAGCGGGCCCGCATCCTTACCCGATGATGGTACGCGATTTCCATGCAGTAATCGGTGAAGAAACCCGCGCTCAGTGCCAGGAAAAGTGGGGTGGTTTGCCGGATATTTTATTAGCTTGCGTCGGCGGCGGTTCTAATGCAATGGGTCTTTTCCACGAGTTTGTCGGGGAAGAAACTGTTAGATTGATTGGTATTGAAGCGGCGGGCGAAGGTGTGGAAACTGATAAACACGCTGCTACTTTGACTAAAGGAAGTGTGGGAGTTCTGCACGGGGCAATGAGTTATTTGCTGCAAGATAATGAAGGTCAAGTGATTGAGCCGCATTCGATTAGTGCGGGTTTGGATTATCCGGGTGTGGGGCCGGAACACAGTTATTTGAAGGATGCGGGCAGGGCTGAATATTATAGCGTAACTGATGCAGAAGCGCTGGAAGCATTTCAGCGGCTTTCGCAGTTGGAGGGGATTATTCCGGCTTTGGAAACTTCTCACGCGATCGCCTATTTGGAGACTCTGTGCCCGCAGCTAACAGGCAATCCGCGCATTGTGCTTAACTGTTCGGGACGCGGCGATAAAGACGTGAACACTGTGGCGAAGGTTCTGAATATCTAGGTTAGCGGAATGTGGGGCGATCGCCCTGTAGGAATTGGTAACAATTAATTGGTGTTAACTTAAGACTAAAATCCTTTGTATCTCTCGTTTGTATCGAAGTCTAGATCCCCCCTAGCCCCCCTTAATAAGGGGGGGACTGGAAGCGTTCAAAGTCAACCCCTACTCCCCTTATTAAGGGGGAGTAGGGGGTATGCGAGGGGGATCTAGAGGCTTATCCTCAGACGGTATACTCATATTACTTTTGGCATTAAGTTGACACTAATGGTAACAATTAACTTTATTTTTCGTTTGATTTCATGTCCAAAGGTTTGATTTCGATTTGCTTGGGATTGTTGACAATCCTGCCTAAGTGTGACACTTCCATTCCTACGCGATCGCTGCCACAAACTCCCATGAATACTAATGTTGCTTCGAGTGCTATTACTGACTTAGAAAAAGCGGTTAACCAACAGATAAATCAATACCGAGCATCTAAGAAGTTGCCGCCGCTGAGTGTCGATCCGCGAATCAGTCAGATAGCAAGAATTCACAGCGAAAATATGGCTAACGGTAAAGTACGTTTCAGCCACGATGGATTTGAGGGGCGGGCGAAAGCAATTACGATTCCTTATCAAAGTGTAGCTGAAAATCTTGCTTACAATATGGGCTACAGCGACCCGGTACGCAATGCTGTTGAGGGTTGGATTAAAAGTGACGGCCACCGTAAGAATATGGAGGGTCAGTTTAATGTGACCGGTATTGGGGTTGCGAAAAATGCCAAAGGCGAGTATTATTTTACTCAGCTTTTTGTCCGCAGTCGATAAGCGGGAGGAAGAAGGAAGTTCGGCAACGGATTCTGTAACGGATGTAACGGATGTAACGGATGTAACGGATGTCAGTCCGATGGAAGCCGGAAGAGGGAAGAGGGAAGAAGGCAGTCAACAGTCAACAGTCAACAGTCAACAATTACTAATAATGGAATTTGCAGATTTTCAAGTGTGCGATCGTGATATTCCCGATTCTCTCTTATCTTACTATTTGACAGCAGAGGCGATCGCCGTTGATACGGAAACAATGGGTTTGCTACCCTGGCGCGATCGCTTGTGTTTGGTGCAGTTGTGCAATCCAGAAGGTAAAGTTGCAGTGGTGCGGATTGCCAAAGATCAGACAGCAGCACCGAATTTAAAGAAGTTAATGGAAGCCGAAAATATTGAGAAAGTATTTCATTTTGCGCGCTTCGATATGGCAACAATGCGTTACAATTTAAGTATTGACGTTGCACCAGTTTTCTGCACCAAGCTAGCTAGTAAACTTGCTAGAACTTATACCCACAAACACGGATTGAAAGAATTAATTTTAGAACTTGAAAAGGTAGAATTAAATAAAACATCTCAAAGTTCCGACTGGGGAAATGCGACTAATCTTTCTGACGACCAACTAAATTATGCTGCTAACGATGTCCGCTATTTGCTGAGCGCTAAACAAAAGTTGACTGCTATGTTGCAGCGAGAAGAACGCTGGGAAATTGCACAACAATGTTTTCAGTGTTTGCCCGTTTTTGTGAGTTTGGATTTATTGCAGTACAAGGATGTTTTTGAGCATGGCTAATACCATTTTAGGTTTTAGATTTTAGATTTTAGATTTTAGATTTTAGATTGGGAATGACTGATGAGTACCAGGGTTTAGAGTACAGGCATACAGTTCCATTCTTTTAGGGAACTGGTATAATCTTGTGTCATATTATGTCCGATCGATTGACCATAATATCCCGGCCGGGCGGGTTTTTGAGATTGTCAATTATTGGCAGATATTATTGGTTAACCCGCCCCTACCTGATTTCGGGCGAAGCGAAGCGAAGGGAATCGACCGGACTAGATAGCACCTGGCAGAACTGCCATCAAATTGTTTTGTAGTGAAAACTTGAGTTATGATAAAACTCGCTTGGACTTGAGTCCTCACTACAAACGTAATTATTATTATTTCACCGGACTTGATGTGATATCAAATCCGGTAGCATCGGAAATATTCCTCTCTGTATTCTCTCCCTCTGCGTTCTCTGCGCCCTCTGCGGTTAAATCATTCCGATACAACCGGAAACGATATGAGTAAAAAAAAAATTCAAAACAGTGAGCTCTTGCTAAGTAGGGCTGCTAGGGATTGTGTTCGTGCATCAATGCTTCAATTTGGTCGTCAACATTTCTAATCACCTGTTCCAAAGCCGGCAACCCCTCTAAAGGCACAGGAGAAAGGCGAGTTCGATCGCGAATTTGATTCACTTTCCGCTGCAATTCTTCGGCCAGCCGCAGCGCGTCGCGACTCAAAGTAGACAACTGCTGCTGCTGGTAAAACCTCAAAGCTGCCCCCCGCAAAACTTGCAGGGTGGCTTCTTCCTTGCCACCCACCGTCATTACCCGCAAGCGCAACAGCAAATGAGTGTTTTGATAGATGCGCTCAACTTCGACTTGTTTGGGCTGTTCCACCGGGCACACAGGCATATCTGTCAGCCGCTTCAACTCGTCGATGACCTCTTGGAAAAGGACGATATCGATACCTTCGAGCATCGATTTCAAAACGCCGTCTTGACTCCAAAGAATCCGGCCTTGGGACTGATGCCGCTCAAAAAACAGGCGGCCGATACCCTCTCGCAGCACTCTACCAAGCAATTCTTCCAGCAGTTGGGGCGCGGGCAAAGTTGCCAAAACTTCGACTGGGCTTGACAAGTGCAAGGCCTCGACATTCAAAACCGATAGCTGTGTCGGTGTCGGGGGAACCTCGGCGCCAGCAGGTTTAAACTGCTCACGATCGGGCATCGAGGCTTCGGGGGCAGACAGCAGCGTTTCTGCTTTGGGGGCTGAAGTTGCTGGTGCGGGATTTTTGGGTGTTGGGGCTGCTGCGGTTTCTGTCTGGCTGGGTTCTCGAAGCTGGCTCCCGTGCAGCAAGTAAGCTGAGAGCATCGAGCGCTGAGTTTCCGACGCAATTGGCTCTGTTGTGACTGAGCAATTCATGTAAGCTAAAATCCGCTGCACGTAGTCCAAGGCGGAGTCATCTTTGGCATCGACTACGCCCAATTTAAACCGATTACCTTCTAGAGATAAAGGCAAAACTTGATAGTAAAGGCAAGCTTCAAAGGGGACAACTGTGTCGATTAGTTGAAATATTCGATCGGAGTCCATTGTAGCTGCCGAGTCTGTTGAAGATGTATGTACCATTAGCTGCTTTGTAGTTGGAAGCGCGATCGAGCGCGACGCACCAACCTGATGCGATAAAATTAAACGCTGCAACTTCCCTGACGGAGGAATTGGCCTCACAACCGGAAGCTTTTCTTAAATAAAAATTCTTAGTCCCAGAATTTTCTCCCTTCTGTATTGCAGCCTCAAATTCTACCAAAAGATTGAGAGCTAGATGATGACTAGCGCAGTCTAGACCCACTATCATCGATCGCCCGAAATTGATTCCCGTGGCTAGCAACGACAGAATTATGTCTTTAATGCACAAGTATTATAGATGCACCACAACCGATGATTTACGGGCCACCGCTGAATTTAGGATTGGTTAAAAAATCCTGAAAAGTCGATCGTGCTGCTAGTATCTTACCTCAGAGAGTTGACTGCGATCGTCTCAGAGCGCGATCGTCCTGCCAGCGCTACAAGAGCCCGATTAATCTAACCTGAATTGATACAAAGGGCATCGCGCGGTTTTCCACGGGGAAACTCGCAGAACTCTGTGGCTGTGAGGGAATTGATTTGTAGCGCGGATTCTGAAAAATGCTACCGCCCATTAACAATTAGCAATTGCCCGCCACCCAACCAATCTACTCGTTGCGGAGGGATTGAGCTGCTAAATAGAGTTTGCTCCACTCGCCGATGACTTGATTGGTTTTCAGCTTTAATTCAGATCCGATCGTCTCTACACTTTTCCCTGCTTTCAGCGATTCTACCAACTGCCGCTGAACCGGCGTGAGGTTTTGTAAATATTGCTGCCATTGAGCCGGAGTCAAGCCCAAACTGTGTTCTTTGAGCGAAGTTTCCAGCCAGCTAGCGACTAATTCCGGTGCTTGTTTGACCGCAAAAACCCGAATCGCGTGGTAACTGACTTTTTCTCGCAAACGGTAAATTTGCTTGATTGGAACCTTCAAATCCTCGGCAATTGCCTCTTGGGAACGACCTTGGAGGTAAAGCTGCAGCCACCGGGAAGCCAGCGGATCGACTTCAGCAGCCAAGTAATTCTCAAATTCTTTTTGGACAATCTGCCGCTGAGTTTGCTGCTCTTCCCAAGCTTGATTTTCTCGATACTCGGACATCGCCTGTTCGTCTAGCAGGCTGAGCGGTTCGTCTGTATCGTCGGGTAGAACCTGTTCCGACACCAGCCGCACCCAGTCTCCCGCAGGCACTTGGGTCAACCCCCCCCGCTGGGCACGCCGCAGGTAGTTGACAAAACGGTACACCAGCAGCGGCTGGTTGCGGATCGGCCGCAAGCAGTATTCTTCTGTGCTCGCTAGCAGCAAAGCATTTCGCAGGCGTCTGTCTGAGGTGCATTCGGCAATCCAGGCGACTTGCTGCTGCAGGTAGCGATCGGAATTAAGCATTTCCTGAATCACTTCTTGTAGTACCTCCACCGCACTCCGCTGTCTGTCGCGACTCAGGGAAACCCACGCTTGGATTTTTTGCCGGAGCACAACCAAGCCGCCCAGCCGCCCGATCAAGTTGCGGTAAGCTTTTTCTGGCGGTACTCCCAGATACCGAGAAATCAAAATTCGATATAAAAAGTCGATCGCCCCAGAGGCAACAGACAATTGAGTTGGGCTAAGAGTGTCAAATCTTTCGGGCTTGTCTCCCAACAGCCAGCGGACAACACTCTCGCGAGTGCTAGAACTCTCCTGCGGGCAATCTTGTTCGAGTCGAGACTTCCAATCTTGTCCTAGTCTTTGGGCCAAGGTCATGGGCTGTCGAGAATATTGTCTTTCACCCCCGATTTTACGTGGTATCCTGGATTTTTGAGTATTTTTCAGATATACGATCCTCTTCGAGGGCTTTCCTTCGGATCGCTTCGCTAACGCCAACGCGCGATCGGATAAATTACCTTAAATTACCCTAAACAAAATTCCATTACGGTGCGATATGCCTAACTTTTTATTAGAACTCGGTACAGAAGAATTGCCCGCATCTTTTGTCTCAGGCAGCGCCCAGCAGTGGCAGCGACTTGTACCTGCAACGCTGGCAGAAGAATCCTTGACAAATGAGTCTATTAATGTATACGCTACTCCGAGGCGTTTGGCCGTTCTCGTGAAAGGACTGCCAGTTCAGCAATTAGATAGAGAAGAAGAGGTAAAAGGGCCGCCCGCAAGTTCGGCTTTTAAAGATGGCAAACCGACGAAAGCAGCCGAAGGTTTTGCGAAAAAGCAGGGCGTAGAAATTGATGCTTTGGAAGTTCGCGCTACGGATAAAGGCGATTTTGTGTTTGTGCTCAAAAAGATTCCGGGGCGGCTGACAGCGGATATTTTGACAGAACTTGTGCCGCAGTGGATTAACAAGTTAGAAGGCAAAAGATTTATGCGGTGGGCCGACGGAGATTTGAAGTTTCCGCGCCCAATTCGATCGATCGTGGCACTGTTAGATGATACTGTACTGCCAATTACATTGGTGAGTGGTTCGGATACGGTCAAGAGCGATCGAATTTCCCAAGGACACCGGGTGTTACATCCGCAGCCTGTCTCGATTCGGCAAGCCGAGGATTATGTCGAGTGTCTGCGGGCTGCTTGCGTGGAGGTCGATCGAACCCAGCGCAAAAATCAAATTAAAGCACAAGTAGAAGCCGCAGCAACAAAACAAGGCGGTTATGCCGACATTACCGAAGATTTGTTAGAAGAAGTCACCGACTTAGTAGAATGGCCGAACGCAGTTGTCGGCAAATTTGACGAAGAATTTTTGATATTGCCGCCGGAAGTAATCACCACAATTATTGTTACAAACCAGCGGTATTTTCCCATCCTCAAAAGCCCCGATTATCCAGAACTTCTGCCCTATTTCATTACAATTTCCAACGGATCTCCCGCTAAAGCCGCGATTATTGCCGCCGGTAACGAGCGAGTAGTGCGGGCAAGATTGGCAGACGGTCAGTTTTTCTACAAAGCAGACTTGGTAAAGCCTCTAGAGGATTATTTGCCCAAGTTGGAAACAGTTACTTTCCAGGAAGATTTGGGGACAGTACGCGCAAAGGTCGATCGGCTGTGCAAGATTGCCAGTTTAATTGTCAATCAACTGCAAATCACAGAGGAAGAGCAAGCTGATGTAGCGAGAGCAGCCTTACTTTGCAAAGCCGACCTCGTAACCCAAATGGTTTACGAACTTCCCGAAATGCAAGGAATCATGGGGCAGAAATACGCCTTAGCAAGTGGCGAATCGGAAACAGTAGCCACAGCGATTTTTGAACATTATTTGCCCAAAGGTGCGGGCGACAATTTGCCCCAAACTCTGACAGGTCAAGTTGTCGCCATAGCCGACAAATTAGATACATTAGTCAGCATCTTCGGTTTGGGAATGTTGCCGACTGGTTCATCCGATCCCTTCGCTTTGCGCCGCGCAGCGAATGCAATAACTAACATTATTTGGGCGGCTCAGTTGCCAGTCAATTTGCACAAGTTGCTTGCAGAAGTTGTTGCCGAATTTACCGCAGCGCGCCCAGAAACACCGGGGGAGTTGCTATCGCAATTATACGAGTTTTTCTTGCAAAGAATTAGGACTTTGTTGCAAGAAGAAAAGAATGTAGATTATGATTTGGTAAATGCAGTTTTGGGAGAAAACGACCCAGAATATACTGAACGAGCATTGAGAGATTTGTTAGACGCACTGGAAAGAGCACTTTTCCTCCAACAAATCCGCAATAACCAGACTTTGGATCTAATTTACGAAACAGTCAACCGTTCAACTCGTTTGGCGGCTCAAGGTGATTTGGATAAAATACAATTGGAACCGAAAACGGCGGTGAAACCGGAGTTATTTCAAAAGTCGTCTGAACAAGCTTTCTATGATGCAGTCGTGCAGTTAGTGCCGCAAACCCTGTTATCCAAACAAACTCGGAATTACCAGCAGTTAGTAGATAGTTTGACGGAAATTGCTCCGACTGTCAGCAACTTTTTCGACGGGCCAGAAAGCGTTTTGGTGATGGATTCTGACCCGGAAATTAAGCAAAATCGGTTGAATTTACTGGGTTTGCTGCGGAATCACGCGCGGGTTTTGGCTGACTTTGGGGCGATCGTGAAAACTTAGAATTTACAATATTTGAGTCCGCCGGGGATTGAAAACCTCCGCTTCAGTCCGCCGGGGGTTGAAAACCTCCGCTTCAGTCCGCCGGGGGTTGAAACCCCCGTCTCAAAGCGAAAGTCCTCTTAAGAGGACTGAAACCCACACATACTAGACTTTTCCGTCAGTTTTAACTCCTATGTTGCACCATTCTCAAATAGCCTTTTGTGAACAGGCAAGATGCCTGTTCCACAAGAAAATTTATCTTTTGTGGAACAGGCATCTTGCCTGTTGCTGACAATGGTGCAAGATGTGAGTTTAACCGCAGATGGCGCAGAGAGGAAGAGAGGGAAGGTTTAAAGATATTGTTGTAAGATGTTGGCGGTTGCTTTGCCGGTTTTGTTCCAGCTAAATTGAGATGATCTGGCTAAACTAGCAGTTTTTAAGTTCGATCGCACTTTTGAATCTGTGGCTACTGTTTGCATGGCTTCGGCTATTTCTGGGACGCTGTAAGGATTGACTAATAATCCGGCATCTCCGGCTACTTCTGGCATTGATGACAGGTTGGAAGTGATGACGGGTGTGCCGCAAGCCATTGCTTCTAAAATTGGTAAGCCGAATCCTTCCCAAAGTGTAGGGAAAACTAGGGCGATCGCCTGATTCATCAGTACGGGCAATTGAGAATAGGGAACGTAACCGAGAAACTTTACGAAAGATTGTAAACCTAATTCTTCAACTTGTGCTGTCAACTGCGGTGTGTAGGCATTGGGAGGCCCAGCTAGCCACAATTCGTAATTTGCGCGATCGGGTAAACTCGCAAATGCAGCAATTAATCTTTCCAAGTTTTTGTAAGGATCGTGTCTGCCGGTATAAAGAAAATAATTTTTGGCGGGCAAGTCGAGATATCTAAAATTAATATTATCGCAAGCTAGGGGAATTGCGGTCATCTTTTTAGGCGGAATTTGGAAAATTTTAGCAACATCTGCCGCCGTTGCTTGAGAATCGCAAATAATGTGTTCTGCTTGCTGCAAAACCTGGGGTATGTAGTAGCGGAAATAAGCTGTTAATCGAGAAAAAGGTTGGGGAAATCGCAAAGGAATTAAATCGTGAACTGTGACGATGTAGCGGCAGCCGGAATATAAAGGTGCTTCGGGAATGGGGGAAAATATCAGGCTTGACTGCAATTTTTTGTAAATCTTTGGCAAGTTGAATTGAGTCCACAGCAGCCTGTTAATTTGTCCTTTTGACCCTCGATCCGGTGTCAGAGTTTCTGGGATTTGATAGCAAGTATAATTGTTAATTTGCTGGGAAGTCAGTAATGTTGGTTCTAGCTGTTGCAGTTGCGGGAAAAGATTAGCGGCGTAAGTCCCGATTCCAGTTGGTTCGGGTGTTAAGAAGGACAAATTGATTAACAGTGAATTAGACATGATTTTATAGAACAGAAT
>NZ_JAUBTT010000051.1:0-46907 GCF_036705125.1 Microcoleus sp. B7-D4 | reverse complement strand
TTATCCCAATTGTAGGGGCGGGTTTTACCAACAATAATTGCCGAAAACCCATAATCTCCTAAACCCGCCCCACCCAAAGAACAATGAAAATGTACATTTTTATGGTTGCACAGAAGTCAGAATTTTATAGAACAGAATTTATCCCAATTGTAGGGGCGGGTTTTACCAACAATAATTGCCGAAAACCCATAATCTCCTAAACCCGCCCCACCCAACCAAAATTTATCCCAATTGTAGGGGCGGGTTTTACCAACAATAATTGCCGAAAACCCATAATTTCCTAAACCCGCCCCCACCCAACGAACAATGAAAATGTACATTTTTATGGTTGCACAGAAGTCAGATTTGATGTTAGTTATTGGCGGTGTACGGGCGGGTTTATATAAATTGTTTGCAATCATTAAATATTGTTGGTAAAACCCGCCCCTACGCAATTTATCGATCGCGTTCCATATCGAGCATTTGAGCTATATCGGCAGGATTTGGCAGCCGAATTGTAGCATACTCTTGGTGAAGAATATCAAAAAAACTATTGACTTTTTTCTCAAAATGTGCAAGTCTAAAGTTCTGACTGCGTTGCTGTGCACCTGCTTGAAGTTCTGCTAGCAAATCGGGATTAACAATTAGTTGATGTGAACGCTGGCAAAGTTCCTCAACGGTATTGAACACAAAGCCCGATCGCCCATGTTCGACAATTTCCGGTTGACCGCCGCCGTTGAAAACAATCGGAGCACAACTGTTGTGCATTGCTTCCACAGTCGCCATCCCGAAATGCTCAAATCTTTGAGGATTGACTTCACCCAAACCGCAGCCGTGCCAAAATATGCTCGCTCTAGCATAAAGTGATTTTACCTCATCAAAGTCAACATTGACTTTTAGCTCGATCGCCCTTGAATCTTGCTTCAATAAATTCTGAACAGTCTTTAAATAAGGATTTTTCGGAATGCTGCTGCCAACTAAAATTAGTCGCCATCCTTGAAAATCTTCGGGATAATCCGCTAGCAAACTGCGGAAAGCTTTAATTAGTTCAATTTGCTTTTTTGTTCCCCCAGCTTCAAACTGTCCCACCGCCAAAATTATGTTTTCTTTCGGCACTTTAACTGTTGCCATTTCCACGGGGGGATAAAGCAGAAAAGTTGGCTGTAGGTTCCAGCGTTTCTCCAACCACTTGACGGTAAATTGACTGTTGGCAATAATGAAAGTGTAATCATCGACAGCAAAATGACGGTTGCGGAAGGTATTGGGAAAGTGACAGAAAAATACTGAAATTGGCGATAGTGGTTTAACTTTTTCCAGTTGGTTCGCGTTGATAAAAATATCGTAGTTTTTGCTTTCTCTGGCAATTTCATCAAAGGGATTTTCCATATCTTCCACGATGATGCTGGAATCGATGCACTGCATTCCGCGTTTATCGTAAAACGCCAAGGGCATAATTTTAATTTTGCATCCTGAAAGGTTGAGTCCATACCAGGATTCTAAGTCGGAAACAGCAACTGGTTTGTTGGCGATAAAAGTAATGTCAAATTCATTTTGCAGCAGCGAGGCGAGGGTAGCGACGTATTTTTGGCCGCCGCCGATAAAATGCAGTCCGTGATCGTAAATGGCGATCGACATTTTGCGATCGCCCCGAACCACCTGTAAGCGAGACAAAATGCGATCGATCTTCAGGCGACTGTAAATCACCGCCAACTTTTCCGACAACTGTGGCAATACAGTTTCGATGATTTCTGGTTTCTGATAATCTAGAAGTTTTTTAATCGCTACAAATAAACTCTCGAACAGCAAATCGTACTGCTTGTTAGTAAAAAAATCAGAAGTATGAATTCCTTTGACTAATTGCAATGGTTCATGTTTTGCCAAATACAAAAACCTATTGCGGTTGCAGAAATACTCGGTAAGTTTGCTTCCTTTACTCGAACCCCGATATTCGTGATGGGCGATGGCGGCAGGAGTATAAAGCATTTTCCAACCGCGTTTGTGGCAGCGTTTTGCAAACTCTACATCCTCAAAATACATCACAAAATCTTCATCTATCGGTCCCACATCTTCGAGACATTCTCTGCGGAAAAGCACCGCGGCCCAACACAGCCCTTCGACTTCCCGTTCTGTATCGTACTGTCCCGCATCTTTTTCGCCAAATCCCACATCTTGCCAATAAAAATTAGGTAATTGCTGAATACCTGCGCTGTTAATTCGCCCGTCTTTAAACAACAATTTGCCGCTGGTCGCCCCTACTTCTTTATTAGTTTCTAGCCGTTTTACAAGAATCTCTAACCAGCGACTGTCAAGGGTAGCATCGTTATTTAGAAAGCCGATATATTGCCCTTTTGCTTCGCTGATGCCGAGGTTGAGGGCTTTAGCAAAGTTGTTGGCAGTATTGACAAAAATCCGAACTTTGGGAAATAGTTCGCGCAGGGAATTAACGGAATCGTCTTGAGAACAATTATCAATTACAATTAAATCTAGTTGCGATTCGGGATACGCAAGTTTTTGTAGAGATTTTAAACAATCTTTCGTGTGGCGCAGACCGTTATAGTTGACTATAATTAACGAGCATATGGGCAGTGCAGTCATTCGATTTTAGATTTTAGATTTTAGATTTTAGATTGAGGAATTGAAGGATTGAAGGATTTTTTATTTGGGATTGAATCATTGAAAATTTGAATCATTGAAAATTTGAAGGATTGAGGAATTTTCGATTTGGGATTTAGGATTTTAGATTGAGGAATTGAATAATTTTCGATTTTTGATTGAAGCATTGAAGCATTGCTCTCGGGACTGAATCGGGGGGTTGCGACCAATTTTTTTTGGGTCATCTTTGATGCTTTATTTTTGTCGATCGAGCAATTGAGCGGTAATCTTCTCTAAAATAGCAGTATGTTGCTGCTGCACTGCTTTAATTTGCTCTATTTCCGACTGAAAAGTTGCGATCGCTCTTTGTTGAGTCTCAAGCTGTGCTGTAACTTCGGGATATTCGCTGCTGAATTCCGATTCAATTTTTTCAAAGATAGTTTGTTGATTTTCTTGCAATTGTTGCAACTGTGTGCTTAATGTATGCACGACGCGGGTATTAGCAAAATTGTAAATTACTTGTCGTTCGAGTACCGGTCTGAGCAATTTTCGGACTATTTTCCTAACGACAATGACTGCGGAACCGAGTCGCCTTTGGTAAGAGGTAATGGGGATGTTATAAATGTCGAAACCCGCCTTTAAAAGGGCGATGTCTTCGTCATCTTCATTTTGGGCGATCGTACTATTTTCTATTCCCAACAGCGACGGCTCAGCAATACCAATTCGCGGCTCCAAAGTTTGCCGCAATTTATGTATTATCTGTTGAGTTGGTATTTCTTCGTACTGCAAACTTTCTTCTCCTTTAAATGTAAGTTACGCCGTGCCCACCCTTAGTGCCAGCTTAAGACTGAAACCATGTCTAAATCTGGTTTCTATCCGAGTCTCGATCCCCCTAAATCCCCCTTAAGAAGGGGAGTAGGGGTTGACTTTGAATAGTCTTGTCCCCCCCTTATTAAGGGGGGTTAGGGGGGATCGGGAAGACTGTGGAAAGAAGACAGTAGACTCGTAGTACCTTTGAGCTTAAGTTGACACAGATACATTGCTCACCTTACCTCGAATCAATCGCACAACCTTCTCCTTCCTATTTAAGCTAACTCAATTTGACTGTCATCACCAATCATAAACCGCAGAGCTTTTGGACGAGCGGGCGCATTGGTGAGTTGAGCTCGCTGCCCGATCACGCTGTCAACAATTCGCTGGTGAATGCCAAGTATTTTCGCCCCTTGTAATATTACACTGTGTTCGATATCAGCATCAATCATCGTCACGCGATCGGCAATACTGCTGTAAGGCCCGATAAAGCAGTTTTCAATGCGGCAATTTTCCCCAATTACCACTGGCCCCCGAACTGTAGAATTAATAACCTCCGTTCCTTCCCCTATTTGCACTCGCCCGATAATTTGACTTTTGGCATCTACTTTTAATTCAGTTGAAGCTACGATACGGCTATCTAAAATGATTTGGTTTGCACTCAGCAAATCGTCTTTTTTACCCGTATCCAGCCACCAGCCCTCTAAATTGCAGGCTTCTACCTGTTTTTCCTGATTCATGAGCTGTTGAATAGCGTCTGTAATTTCCAGTTCGCCGCGGGCAGAGGGTTGAATTTGATCGATCGCCTCGTGAATAGTAGGAGCAAAAAAGTAAATTCCCACCAGTGCTAAATTCGATGGCGGATCTTGTGGTTTTTCTACTAACTCCAAAACTCTGCCTTTCTCATCAACTTTTGCCACACCGAATGCAGAGGGATTGGGAACGGGACGCAGCAAAATCAGAGCGTCTAGTTTCTGCTTGTTAAAAATCTCTAAAAACGGATCTAACTGATTCTGAATTAAGTTATCTCCTAAATACATAATAAACGGAGAATCGCCCAAAAATGGTCTGGCAACTTTTACCGCATGAGCGAGCCCCGCCGGCTTTTCTTGCAAGATATAAGTAATTTTGGCCCCGAAGCGAGATCCATCTCCTGTTTTCGTCTTCACCTCTTCCCCGGTTTCGGGACTAATAATAATCCCAATATCCGTAATCCCAGCCGCCACAATTCCTTCAATTCCGTACCACAGTATCGGCTTATTTGCTACAGGAACCAACTGCTTAGCACCCGTATAGGTGAGGGGACGCAAGCGTGTTCCTTTACCGCCAGAGAGGATGAGTGCTTTCATCAGAATTATGGGTTTGAAACCCCGTCCTTCTAGGACGGCTTTACATTGAATTAAATCCCCTTGCGGGGTTGGGGAGGTATGGTTGCCTCCCCGCCGGGATATGGTTGTCCCGTTCTCCTTTCGGAGTAAAGTTAGCTTGTCGGTCAATGTTTTAAGGGCTTGTTAGGCTGAAAGCACCGTCCCAGTGACCTTAGGACTGTTTAACCCTCAGCGATAGAGCGGAAAACTAGCTTCGCATTCTCCGGTATCGTGACCCAAAAAACGTAGTCAGTTAAGACTTAGGCTGGTCAGAATGGCTTGTTAGATTTCTCCTTCAAGCCTCATGCCTTTAGGCTGAGGTTCCTGACTGGGTGAACTCTGAGTTATCCTTTAGGGTTTGCAGTGCTGGCTTGATTTGCCTGCACTTGTTCGCTCTCGTTGATTTTAAACCACCGCTACCCCGCTGGCAATAGTTGCCGTGTATCCTGATACAAATGATTTATTTTGCTCAAACTTTTATATTCCTGGAGGCACAGAGTGTCAGAAACCAGGTTTATTGCCACAGGAAGCAGTTAAAAGCTGAGGTTTTTTGTCACAAAACCCCTTTCTTAAGGTTGTGAGTGCGCCAGTCCCGATTTAATTGCGTACCCTTTTAATAGCGACCGTATCGGGCCAAAAATTGACTACCATTATTGTTTTGATTTGTCAACCAAGCCCACATCTGATCGCCCAGACAAAAATGCCACCATTCGTTAGGATGTTGCTGAAAACCCGCACCTATCATCGCATCTTTTAATATTTTCCGGCGGCGGTGATATTCCTGTTTTTGCGGCTCCTTGCTCTTACCAAAATAATCGGGATAAGAACGTTCTGATATTTCATCAATCGGAGAACCCATATCAATTTGCCGATTATTTTCATCCACTAAAGTTATATCTAAAGCTGCACCTGTACTGTGAGGGGGAGGCGTCGCGCGATCGAGGCTCGGTACTGCCCAAAATTGATATACGTGTTCTATAATCACTTGACGTTTGTCTTCGGAAACCGGAAATTCGCAGCCTTGAGCTAGGGCAATTTGATTAAAAGTATAATCTACCATAAATTGCTGGACTTCCACCGGCCGATAAGCGTCAAATATCAGAATTTTCCAATTTGGATAATTTTGCTGTAGCTGGGTTTGAGCGGCGATTAAACTATCTACAACTCCTTGCCGCAGATAGTAAGGCGAATCTGCTTTGCTATTGTGATAGGGTGCACCCAACTTTTGATAAGGGTGCGGCATTTCAAAGACAAAATGTTCTGTTGGAATTGGGACTAAAGGTTCGCCGCATTCGTCGATCGCTATTTGGTGATATGGTTTCATATCAAGGTGTTACCCTAGTTTATTATTACTGATGAACTACAATACTCGGTATATGCTTTTCACTTGATTCAGCCGCGCGACAAATAGCAAAGCAGCTAGAATATCCTCATGTTCTAAATCGTCCTAATCATCTATAATTCCTTTAGCATTCATACCAGAACTGAGTAATTCAAGAATTAACTCTACTGGATATCCGAGACGGCGAATACAGGGTTTTCCGTGACAAATATTTGGAGCGAGTGTGATGCGCTGCAAAAGCGGGTTTTCCATATTTTAGGAGCAAATATTAAATATATCCTAACCTACAGAGCGTAGCTTTCGATCGGTTTGTAGTAAGGACTTTAGTGCTTTCAATCTCCACCTAAAGTCCTTACGACCCAAAAATCCTAACTTTGGCGGTAAGCAACTACCGCATAAAATGGATCGCCGCTTGGTATTCGCAGCATTTGCATAAAACTCGGCAAGTTAGGCTTGCGAACAATTACTTCCGGCTTGCTAAATCCGGGTATATTCGCTCCTTTGACGGAATCAAAGTAACCCTTGACTAATTCTACCCGATCGCCCTCCGAACCTTCCCGCCAAGCCGCGATCGCCTTTTGATAAAACATCCGGTTGGAAAAGCTCATAATTGCTACGCCACCAGGCTTTAAAATCCGGTGAATCTCGGCAAAAACCGCATCCGGGTGCTGCAAATACTGTACCGAAACGCAGTTGACAACCGCGTCAAACTCTGCATCCGGCAGTGGCAATTTGGGATTTGCGTTCAAATTCTGCACAAAATAATGATTCAGTCTGCGATTTTTTGCCAACTCGTCTTCATTCATGCCGTGCCCTTCAACATGGGCAAATTGCATCTCGTCGGGCAAGTGAGAAACCCAACTGCTCATCATATCAAAAATCCGAGTATTCGGTTTCAGCCGTTCCCGATATAAATCGGTGAGTTGCTGAATAAATCCATCGTCTACGTGAGTCACAAACCGGGGATTGGAATAGAACAAATTGTCGTCGGTGTCGTCTAACTTGGTGCGTTGGTCGGGTGGAAGCAACATAAATTCCGATCGCGAACTAGATTTACTCTTTCTAGTTTAAGAACAATAAGAATTGTTAACATATCCGGCAGAGGGCGGATTCCCGCTTTTAGCGTAGCATTCGATCGCCAAAAAACCGACTTGCACCCTTTGGGCTTGTGGCAAGAAGACGGTTTGCCGACTTCCAGCATTGGCGACAAACTGCAACAGGTAGGCGGGAGGCTGACAGGCGCGATCGATCGCATGGAAGAAACAGGCCTAGTCCGCCGGGAGAGAGACACGCGCGATCGCCACATTTGGCTGAGACACTCTGGCGTCGTCTGCGATCCAAAAGCGATGGCTGCCGCTGTTGTCACCGAATTAGTCAGCCAACATTTCGCCAACTTCATCGAGTTGGTTCGGCTCGAACAGGCCGGTGGCGTCTGCCAGGGTCATCGGCGCGGCGGTGTCATTGGGTGTGGTTGGTCGAATCATGGTGAACTCCATCGAACTTTTTTCAACAACTACATCATGCTCGATCGCATATCCCAATCATTGCACTGACCAGTCTTCAAACCTCAATCCAGGGATTCTTTCAAAATCTCGGCGATTCCGGGTAAGTAGAATACCGCTTTTTGCAAGTGCGATCGCGGCAATCCGTAAATCTTGCGTGCCAACGCGGATTTTTTGCCGCAAAAATTCCTTATAATAATTTTCAGCATCTAGATCGAAGTCAAGCAATTCAAATTCGGTCAGATAGTTAATGGTTTTTCGCAGACTTGCATAAGCTAATATTATTTCCTCCCCTGATGTCGCTCGTCTGATACGGTTAAGTCGTCCATACATTTGCTCTTCAAATGTAACGATCGTAATGGCAATATCTTTTGGATTAACTGCCCTGACACGCTGCACTATTTGTGGATTCCCCTGCTGAAAAAGTGTGGCAGGGTCTGTATCAAATATCCACAAAGTCACTTAGCTGTTTCCTCCACCTCAATTTTATTGGTGGCTTCTGCTTCATCGAGTCGATCGTAATATTCTGCCATTTGTACATTCCTGTCGCGGCGCAGTTCTGCAATATCTTCTAGCATCTCATCAAAGTGCGGATCGTTTTTAAAGGCTCCTGCCCACTTCATTAAAGGATTTTCAGTTTGGGGAATGTCTACTGTCAGAGAGACTATTTCGACTTTTTTTAGACGCTCGGTCAACAATCGGTGCAAAATTTTTAAAGCTTCTTCTTTAGTAGATCCTGAGCTTCTGCACTCTGGCAATTCCCAAACTATTGCGCTGTAGAGGTCTTCATCGTGCTTTTCAATTAGAACTTGATAAGTTAATTGGGTTAAAGGATTCGGATTCGGGGTTAATACTGTGGCATTCATCTGTTTTTTCTGGTTGGTTATATTTGGCATTTTAACCCATTGTTTTTCAAACATCCAATTAATTCTTTTCGCAAGGCTTTCAATAGATGTCAGCAGTTCAGAAGGCCACCGCACTTAAAGCCTGCGGGATTCTAGCCTTTACCAATCATTCAAGGCTGCGATCGCAACTTCACTCTTACTCTGATTACATCTCAACCGTGAAAAATATTATTGCCAAGAAAACCCTTCTATGGTATACTAGAAGATTGTGAATATTAATCAAAAGTAAAGTAACAAGCCGGGAGAAATCAAAATGACACAGCAAACCCTGCACGGAACCAGCCGCAAAAGAAAAAGAACATCCGGTTTTCGCGCCAGAATGCGTACCGTAACCGGTCGATTGGTAATCAAAGCTCGCCGCAGCAAAGGTCGCCACCGCCTCGCAGTCTAGCACTGCATCAAGGTTGAGAGGCCTCAACGATCGCCCTACGCCATGTTGCCCGATACAAACCGACTTAAGCACCGAAAAGACTTCAGCGCCGTATACCGCAAGGGAATCCGCCGTAACTCGGCCCATTTCAGCTTAAGAGCTCTGCGTAAACCAAAAAGCGCCGAATTTGCGAAACCGACAGCCGAAAAATCCTTGCAGCCCACTCGCACAGGCATTTCCATCAGCCTGAAAGTCAGCAAACGCGCTGTAGTCCGCAACCGGATTAAGCGTCAGATTCGGGCAGCTTTGCGACAGCTATTGCCCCGATTAAAATTCGGGTGGGATTTAGTAATTGTCGTGCGTCCGATCGCACAAGAGTGCAATTATGCAGAAATTCTGCAAGAATTAGAGCAGTTGTTGGTAGAAGCCGAGGTACTAGATGGGAATTCGAGAGGAAGTATATTATGAAGGCGGCCCCGCGCCCGGAGACTTGATCCTCAATTTACTCCTGGGGCTGACTGTGGTGGGAATCCCCCTAGCAGTAGGAGCAATTGTCCGGGCTCTGTGGCTGCGGTATCGGATCACGAGCCGCCGAGTGTCCGTAACTAGCGGTTGGATGGGGGGCGAACAGACAGACGTTATCTACTCAGATATAGTCAAAATCGTCACAGTACCTCGCGGTTTCGGGACTTACGGAGACATGGTGCTCACCATGAAAAATGGCAGCCGCTTGGAACTCAGAGCTATGCCGAAATTTCGAGCAATGTATGACTACATTAACGAAAAACTGCCCGCAGCAGCTCAAAAAGCAAACGCGGCCCAAGCTAAATAACCGAACCGCTTTCACCCTGATTAGAGGCCCAATTCAGTGCGAGTATTGGCAAACTCATTAAAACAAACCCGCAGACCGGGCGGTCGATCGACGGGCAATGTCCTAAGATAGAGACAAAACCCTAAAAATTGAGGCGGCTCGCGTTAAGCGGGTAAAAATAGTTCTCAACAGCAAACATAGAGCACCTAAATTAACTCAAAGCGAATGGATTTCGGTATCTCGTTTCTCTCCAACAACCTCATGCTCCCGATCCTAGATTTTTTCTACGGGATCGTGCCAAGCTACGGTTTAGCGATCGTAGCTCTGACGCTTGTGATTCGCTTTGCTCTTTATCCTCTCAATGCAGGCTCTCTTCGCAATATGCGGCGCATGAAAGTAGCGCAGCCATTGATGAAAGAGCGAGTAGATCAAATTCAAAAACTCTATAAAGACAATCCTGCAAAACAGCAGGAGGAAATGAGCAAAGTATACAAAGAATTTGGTAATCCTCTAGCAGGATGCTTCCCGTTGGTGCTGCAAATGCCAGTGCTGTTTGCACTGTTTGCAACGCTCAGGGGTTCGCCGTTTTCTGACATAAATTACAGCGTCAACGTTCAAGTTTTGCCGAAAGAACAAATCGAAAATGTTCAACCGCAAGCTTTTGCTACACCGCCACAAAATATTTACGTCACAGGTACTTTTCATGCTCCTGTTGTGGGTGTAATTCCAGGCGGCGACAAACTCGCAGTCGGCGACACAACCAAGATTAATTTTCAAACCCCAGAGGGCAAACCTCTCAAAGTTTTAGCGGCAGAAAATAAAAGCGAAATCGACTTTGAACCGGGCTGGAAAGTCATCAAAGGCGAAGAAACTGTCAAGGTAGATGAACAGGGCAACATCACGGCATTAGCGCCCGGTGAAGCCACAGTTCAAGGCACAATCCCCGGATTGGCTAGTAACAAAGGATTCCTGTTTATTGAAGCTCTAGGTCGCGTTGGCGCGATCGACTCAGACGGTACAATCCACTGGGATATTTTGGTAATGATCCTGGGCTTCGGCATCAGTTTGTATATCAACCAAATCCTTTCAGGACAAGCACAAGGACCAAACGACAACCCCCAACAGGCTACAGTCAACAAACTGACGCCAGTCATATTTTCAGGGATGTTTTTGTTCTTCCCGCTGCCCGCCGGCGTGTTGATGTATATGCTGATTGCTAACATCTTCCAAACAGTTCAATCGTTCATTTTGTCGCGAGAACCGCTGCCGGAAAACCTGCAAAAAATAGTGGACGAAGCAGAGGCAAAAACCCAAAAAGAACAAGGATTAGATGCACTTCCATTTGAGCCCAAGCGTTCTAAGAAAAAGGCTTGATTTTAACAACAATGAAAGACTCTCAAATGCAGCGCGGACAGGCATGGTTAGAAGAATTGCTACAACTGTCCGCAATTCCTTCAAAAGTGGTATGCGAACAACAAAAAGATTGCTATTGGATGACAATAGATGAAAGCAATCTGACTCCCGAACAAGTTGCAATCTTAGTCGGGCAAAACGGTAATGTAATAGATGCCATTCAGTACCTCTGCAACACGGTTCAGAATATAGGTCAGGAAGTAGAGGAGTCAATTCCTTATACAGTTGAACTAAATGGCTATCGCATCCGCCGCCAAGAGGAATTGCGATCGATGGCAGAGTACGCAGCAGATCAAGCCCGATCGACGGGAGTTGAAGTTGAAATAAAATCGCTGTCTTCGGCAGAACGCCGTCAAGTCCACAGCTTTTTGAGCGAATGTGAGGATATAGAAACTTACAGTCAAGGACAAGAACCCGATCGGCGTTTGGTAGTGCGGCTGCGCTGACGCTAAAGAAGGAAGAAGGAAGAAGGAAGAAGGAAGAAGTTAAAAAATTAACTATTCCTTTTGACCTTTGAATTCAAGAATTAGGAAGGCGAAAGATTATGGAGACAATTTATATCCCTCATCTACTCACAAAAACTGAGCGGAAAGAGGTCATTGATTTTGAAGAATTTATCCCCGATTTAGAAACTCTTACTCCGGTGCGAGGGCGACTGCAAGTGAGTCACCAAGGGAATTATCTTGAGGTGAAGGCAAAAGCAGAAACAATTGTTACTCTCACCTGCCACAGATGCTTGAAACAATACAATCATCGTTTGGCACTCAACTCATCAGAACTAATCTGGCTAGAAGAAACAGCAAATCAAACAGATTCAAGTTCAGCAGAAATAGAAGTTGCTTTAGAAGATTTGGTGGAAAATTTGTCCCCAGGCGGCTATTTCTCTCCGGGCGATTGGGTGTACGAGCAAATGTGTTTGGAACTGCCGCACAAACAGATATGCGATACTGAATGTCCGGGAATTTCTTTAACTGATGATGCAAATACAGAAAGCACCGAAACAGTCTCAGACAGTCGCTGGGCGTCTCTGGAAGCACTTAAACGGCAATTGCCTTAGTCAGTTGGCAGTGGGCAGTTGGCAGTGGGCAGTTGGCATTAGCTAATAAGAAATAACAAAGAACAAAGAACAAATAACAAATAACCACTGACAACTAACAACTAACAACTAACCACTGACAACTGACTAATGACTATTTTTAGCGACGAGTTTGAACTACTGCTGCGATCGCGCTACCCCCTAATTTACATTCCCACACGGGAAGAAGAGCGCGTAGAAGCGGCGATCGCCCAAAGTGCCAAAAAACAAGGTTCTCGCGCCGTCTACATCTGGGATTTTGTTGATGGCTACCAAGGCAATCCCAACGATACAGGTTTTGGCAAGCGCAACCCGCTGCAAGCTTTGGAATTTCTCGAAAAATTACCCGCCACTGCGCCGGCAATTTTTATTCTGCGCGACTTTCAGCGGTTTTTGGAAGATGTCTCGATTTCCCGCAAGCTGCGGAATTTGGCGAGACTCCTCAAATCTGTGCCCAAAAATATTGTCATCATATCTCCTTTAATTTCGATCCCGGAAGACCTCAGCGAAGTGATGACAGTTTTGGAATTTCCCCTGCCTGCGGCGGCGGAAATCAAAGTTGAGGTAGAAAGGCTATTAGGGGCTACCGGACAAGCCATTGAAGGGCGTTTGCTGGACGAAACAGTGCGCTCCTGCCAAGGGTTGTCGATCGAACGAATCCGCCGAGTTTTGGCAAAGGCGATCGCCACCAGAGGCGAACTCCATTCCGACGACGCGGAACTGATTTTAGAAGAAAAGCGCCAAACAATTCGCCAAACTCAAATTCTGGATTTTTACCCAGCCCGCGAAAATATATCCGATATCGGCGGTTTGGACAATCTCAAAGAATGGCTGCTGCGGCGCGGCGGTGCTTTTTCCGATCGAGCTCGCCAATACGGTTTGCCGCATCCCAGAGGTTTGTTGTTAGTCGGAATTCAAGGAACCGGAAAATCCTTAACAGCAAAGGCGATCGCCCACCACTGGCATTTGCCTTTGCTGCGGTTGGATGTCGGGCGCTTGTTTGCCGGATTAGTCGGAGAATCGGAATCCCGCACCAGGCAAATGATTCAGCTAGCCGAAGCTTTGGCCCCCTGCGTGCTGTGGATTGACGAGATTGACAAAGCTTTTGCGGGATTAGACGGTAAAGGGGATTCCGGGACAACCAGCCGGGTGTTCGGGACATTTATTACTTGGTTGGCCGAAAAAACTTCGCCGGTGTTTGTAGTCGCAACAGCCAACAACATCCAGTCTTTGCCGCCAGAAATGCTGAGAAAAGGCAGGTTTGACGAAATATTTTTTGTGGGTTTGCCCAGCCAGGAGGAACGGCGGGCGATTTTTGAGGTACATTTGTTGCGGTTGCGATCGCACAGCATCAAAAATTACGATTTAGAGCGCTTGGCTTACGAAACTCCCGATTTTTCAGGGGCCGAAATCGAGCAAACTTTGATTGAAGCAATGCACATTGGCTTTAGCCAAAATCGAGACTTTACCACGGATGATATTTTAGAATCAGCTAGTCAGATGGTGCCCTTAGCCAGAACGGCTCAAGAGCAAATCCAGTTTCTCCAAGATTGGGCCGCGGCTGGGAAAGCTCGCCTTGCTTCTAGATACGGCAGTTTGAGCCGCCGGATTCAAGGTTAACCTTTTGAAGTCAGTAGTCAGTAGTTAGTAGCCAGTTGTCAGTTGGCAGTTACCAGATTTTACTCAACATTCAGCAGTCAACACTCAACAGTCAACTTTCTTCCCTCTGCCTTCTGCCTTCTGCCTGACATCCGTTACATCCGTTACATCCGTTACAGAATCCGTTGCCGAACTTCCCTCTTCCTTCATTTGCGGTTTTATGAACACTGTATATAGCGTTTTCAAATTTTTAGTGGGTTTTCTGCTCGCGATCGTCCTGATGGCAGGTGCTAGCGTGGCTGCTGCACTTTACTTTGCCGCTAAGCTAACTACTATCCCCGAAAAACCAGTTTTTTCCAACGACAAAACACCAGCTCAGGTTGCGGGCGCTGCGCCGAAGTCAACAGCCCAGGCTAGCCCTGTTTCTACATCTAGCGATGCCCCGTCTCCGAAACCGCTGGAACCGGGAGCTTACCGAGCTCTGGTGACTCAGCCGATCGGCTTAATTCTCCGGGATACTGGTAGCCGAGACTCGAACCGCATTGGCGGTGTTGGTTACAAGGAAAGAGTCGTAGTTTTGGAAGAGTCGCCCGACAAAGAGTGGCAGCGAATTCGGATTGAGGATGGCGATCGCGAAGGTTGGGTCAAAGGCGGCAATACTGAAAGAATTGAGGGCGAATAGGATTTAGACAAAAAATATACTCCTCTGATTGTGACGGCAGCGAAGGAATGGCAGTGTGAAAATTGTTCACCAACGCCGGTTTTTTTCCTGTCTATTGTTGCCCAAATAGCGATTTACACATTTATCACAAAAAGTCAAGTTAAATTTATTTACGATATTTGAGATTGCAGTTTGAGGCGCACAGACTGCGGGTGCGATCGCCCCCTGCAAAATCCTGAATTTGACATAAAAGCCCAGCAGACAAAAGGTTTCAATAGCTAAAAGTCAACAGAAAAACTTGAACAAACATAAGTAAAACTTATGTTTTTCAGGAGAGTATGTTAAGAAAATTAGCAAAATTTTAAGGTTAGTTGCAAAACCCAGGCTGTTGTCACTGGCGCAGAGGCAAGAATGGTAGCTTGGATAACAAGATGTAAGTTTTCAGCTTAACAGCTACCAACAATAAAAAATATGTACGACAAACGTCCCGATCGAGATTTGGCGACTGCTGCTGTTACTGCAGCTTTGGGAGCTGGGGTCGTTACCTCTTTTGCGGTGAGCAGAGGCCAAAACCCGCTAGTAGCCATCGCAATTACTATTTTTGCAGCGGGAGTAGCTGTAATTTGCGATCGGTTCGGCTTAATTTAAGCGAGCGTCGATTTTTTAATACACAGTCAACTTACGAGATGTTACACCATTCTCAATAAGCTTTTTATGAACAGGCAAGAAGCCTATTCCACAAGAAAATTCACTCTTTGTGGAACAGGCATCTTGCCTGTTCTTAAGAATGATGCAAGATGTGAGCTTATCAAAAAATCCCCGTTCTATTTGCAACTAGCAAAAGTGGGGATTTTTAGTGGCTAGTTTTTTCGTTAATCAGCGGTACTTTCCCAGACGCACTCGCCACATGAAGAAGCCGCGTTTCTTAACAAAAAACCTGCGATTTCAGGCTCTTTACCCGACAACCAATTAAGGTGATAAGAACCGGCCCGCAAGTCTTGTGGTAATTTCTGCGGCCCCCAGATAAAATATTAGCCAGCACTACCCCAGAACTTATTGTCTTTTGGCCTTAAAGGCTAAGACTATGCCTGCAAACTTTTTTGTTTAGTCTCGCGTCTCTAGAAGCAGCGATGCTATCTTGGTTGTTACCTGTAATTATTTTTGACTGTAAATTTTTTAGAAAAACGGGTGCTTCGCGCTTTCCAAGTAGAACTTAGCGTTGATAGAATCCAAGCCAAGCGTGCTAAAAATGATTTTTGGCAGTTTGCTCACACAATCCACCCACAATTTCACACTAAAAAATTATGGAATCTCTTGCTTACCTCGAACTTGCTCTTGTTTGCGAAGCACCCGCAGAGTCGAAAATTTTTGATGAGCCCAAGTGGCAAAACCTATCGAGTCAGACTTACGTCCGTTTGCTGTCTCTGGCTTTGATGCTGTCGGTTTTGAGTGCAGCCGGTTCGGCTTTTGCTCAAATAGATCCGGGATATCCAAATTTGCGCTCTGTTCAAGACAGGTTGCGGGAACTCGGTTATTTTCCCAGATCATCGACAGGTCAACTCGGCCCGGTAACAAAACAGGCGCTGACTAACTTTCAGCGAGACTATCAACTGTCGCTGACTGGTAGGCCCGATCGAGCTACTGTGATCGCACTCAACAGTTTTGCCGGGGATGACGATCGACCTTTTAATACTATTTATACAAATTATCGGGAGCTGCGTTTTGGAGACGCGGGTGCAGATGTTTCCGCACTCCAGCGCAGGTTGCAGCAGCTAGGCTACTTCAACGCGCGTCCAACAGGGAGTTTTCGCGAAGTTACTCAAAATGCGGTTAGATACTTCCAGCGAATAAATCGACTGCGGGTAACTGGAATTGCCGATAGGCAAACTTTAGCTTTGCTGTTTGGTTCCACCCGGCCAGTTCCCCCCGTTACGCTTCCAGGGGATATTTCAGGGAATGGCGGTTGCAAGGGGCTGCGGTTCGGGGACAGAGGGGCGACGGTAGACTTGATCCAGCGGCAATTAAAAGCTTTGGGCTATTTTGAAGGCGGCGTTGACGGCAAGTTTCGCGAACGCACTCTCTACGCTGTGACTCGTTTTCAGCAAGATTACAATCTGGTTTCTGACGGCTGCGCTGACACTGCTACTTTGACTGCTATCGATGCCCAGATGAGGCAAGCTCAAATTACCTCATGGACTGAGGAAGATGAGCAACAGAGTAATGCCGGAGATTTTCTGGAGTTGGGCGACAGAGGCCGACAAGTAGAATTTGTGCAGCGGCGGCTGCAAGAATTGGGTTATTACAGGAGCCAGATTCACGGTTGGTTCGATCGACCAACTCAGGCAGCTTTGATCCGCTTTCAGAGAGATAGCGGGCTGTTCGGGACTGGAAGGGTCGATCGCAGCACTCGATCGGCTTTGCGGCAAGGCAACAGGCAGGCCGCAGCGCCTGTGCCGCAGCAAATCGCCGCTGGTCTGCGACGGGGCGATACTGGGCCTGCTGTCCGACAGCTTCAGTCTGCGCTCAGAAGTCTGGGCAAAAACCCCGGCCCGGTGAACGGAGTATTTGGAGCCGAGACTGAGTTTGCGGTGCTGTCGTTTCAGCAGGAACGCAATTTGTCACCGGCGACGGGTATTGCCACTCCGGCGACTTGGGCTGCGCTCCAAAACGGATTAGCTGGGCGGCTAGCTGTTCCTGCTGTTCCAATTAGCAGCAGTTTGAACTCTCGATCGAGCATTCAGCAATTACAAAGGCGGCTGCAAGACCTCGGCTTTTACACAGGCTCGATCAGCGGAGTTTTGGATACTTCGACGAGAGATGCCCTCGATCGAGCTCAGCGCAGTTACGGGGTTAGCAGCGACGATTTGTTGAGCCAAACTTTTTAGCCCCAGGCTTGCGGACGCTACATCAAAGAAATCGGGTTTCTTGTTTCCGACTCATTCCTGAAATGATGTATTTTTCTTAAGAAACCCGGTTTCTGCGTAACTCTGATCGCACTTGGGCTACCGATTTTTGTTAAAACTTGTAACAAGTCGTACTTGAAATGCGAAAATAGTGTAATGTCACTCGATTAAATCCGGGGCGCTGCTGCCGTTCTGGGCGATCGACCTCGGACAAGACCAATTGCTGGAAACCAAAGACGGCCATCCCATCCGCAAAGCTTCGTGGCACACCGTATGAATGGTTAGCTGGCAGTCTAGCAGGTGCAACCCAGACTTTTCAGCTTGCTTCATGCCAATTTTCAAAATCGAATCGTTGTTAAATTCGATCGTTCTGTTGCACTGAACGCAGACTAGGTGGTGGTGGTGATGCGGGTAAGGCTGGTTTATTTCATAGTGTTTGTGACCTTCTGCTAATTCGAGTTCGCGGAGGAGGCTCATCCTTGCCATTAACTTTAAAGTTCGGTAAATGGTGGACAAGCTAATGTTTTCGCCGCGATTTTTTAACAAAGTGTACAAATCCTCCGCACTCAGGTGATTGCCTTTGGGGAGGTTCTGAAACACGTGCAAGATGGTTTCCCGTTGGGGAGTCATCCGCCAGCCTTTGTCATTGAGTTCGGATTTGAATGAGGACGCGGTATAAAGTGCCATAGTGACCCTCTCAAGAAAGTCTGCCTATTGACAATAATACACAACGATCGAGATATTTTGCAAATATCGCAGCTTATTGAAAAAAGATTGAGGAAAAAATTTGGTTTTTGATATTTTTTGACTTGTAACCAGCTTTATGACTGATATCAAATCCGGTAGCATCGGAATTATTCCTCTCTGTATTCTCTCCCTCTGCGTTCTCTGCGCCCTCTGCGGTTAAATCATTCCGATACAACCGGAAACGATATGAAAGCATCCAGGATACAAGCCCCCGGATTCATCTCGCGCAAGTCAATACTTCAATCTAAAATCTAAAATCTAAAATCTAAAATCTAAAATCTAAAATCGATTGACTTGCTGCAGAGGACAGAGAAGTTGTTTAGAAGTAAATATTGTTACTTCTGCCGAATGCCTCATGCCTTCTGCACAAGTGCCAAATGCCTTGATCCCTGATTAATCGCGCTGACTGACCGTCCCAATTTAAGTCAAAGACTCCAGATAGTCGCGGACGCGGTTGCGACGCTTAGGTTGGCGGAGTTTTTGCAAAGCTTTGGCTTCAATTTGACGCACTCGTTCGCGGGACAAGTCGAGGGCGCGACCGATTTCTGCCAGCGAATAGGGGTGTCCGTCACCCAAACCAAAGCGCATCAGAATTACATCTCGCTCGCGGCTGGTCAAATCTGCCAGCAGTTGCTGCAAGTCGCGGTGCAAAGCTTCTCGCATCAGCATTTCTTCTGGGGAGATGCTGTCGGTTTCGAGCAAGTCGCCCAACTCTGTATCTTTTTCGTTGCCCACTTTAGTTTCCAAAGAAACAGAACGGGGAACTCGCAGCAAAACTTCTCGGACTTGGGGCGCTGTCATGTCCAACTCGACAGCGATGTCTTCGATCGTAGCTGTCCGACCTTTTTCTTGAGAAATTTTGCGCTGGGCTTTTTTGATTTTGTTAAGTTTTTCGGTGATGTGGACGGGGAGGCGAATGGTGCGGCTTTGAGTGGCGATAGCCCGCGTAATTCCCTGCCGAATCCACCAGTAGGCATAGGTGCTAAACCGATAGCCCCGCGTCGGGTCAAACTTTTCTACAGCTCGCTCCAGTCCCAGAGTACCTTCTTGTATTAAGTCGAGCAATTCTAAACCGCGATTTTGATATTTTTTCGCCACCGAAACCACTAGGCGCAGGTTCGCCTTAATCATGTGGTCTTTAGCTTCGATGCCTTCAGCTTGAATTCTTTCGATCGCCTCCACCGTCATCTCGGCTAACTCGGCCCACTGGCGCTTGCCTTCGGACATAATTCGCTTGAGTTCTGGCACGTCACCGACACCGGCGGTTAATGCCCAGCGTTCCAGGGAAGGTTTATGTCCCAACTGTGCGGATAACCGATCGCGCACTTCTATTAAATGCACGAAGCGCCCAATTAGTCCTTCTTCCTGGGAGGCGACGGTGTTACGTAATTCCAGCAATTTGATATAGCGCTGAACTTTTTGAGCTTCCGAGACTTCTTCGTCTCTACCCAAGAGACGAACCCGACCTATTTCTTGGAGGTACAGGCGCACTAAATCTGTAGTGCGACGGCTGGCATTTTTTTGCAATTTGGCTGCTGGGTCTGCATCTTCTGTCTCTGCTGGGTCTTGGTCGAGCAGTTCGTCTCCAGCTTCTTCAGCATCTTCATCCAACACATCACCTTGCAAGGGATTGACTTGCAGTTGTTCGTCGAATTCAGCTTCAGCGTAAAAAGAGGTGGCTGGCATAGTGATTTTCTCAGTGGCTCCGGTGAAAAGATGCTACGCTTAGCGGTTATTTATAATTAAGATGCCCATTTGGTTAAGACGAAGCATCACCGCTTTGTGTTTCTTTAGTAACTTTTCTGACTTTTCTGCTGTTGTTCGATCGAACTTTTGCTGCCCCACTTGTTTTACCAAGATTCTGGAAAACGCTAAGAACTTTCTGATGTAACAGGTTGAAGGCCCGAAAAGTGTGCTTTACTTCTTTGTTTATGTAGCTAGTATAGATAGTTACTGGCTAGAAACAAGTGACGTTAGTCAGAAGTTAAGTTAATCTTCATCACCAATAAGCTGGTTCCCGATCACTTCGGAAAATTCGCCATTTTTTTAATAAAACTTTATATAACTCGGCGCTCTTGATTAAATACGCTGCAGTGAGCGCGGAAGTTTAATCCATTACAGAATATGGGTTTCAGAGTTGCTAGAGTCCCCAGTACCGAGTTATTGGCTGACGCAAAAACCGGGTTTCTCGATGTCTTTTGCGTAAGTCATGAGTTTGAGCTGGCGATCGACCGATAATTGTTTTGCTATTGGCGGCTGCTTCCGGGTTAACATCACGCCCAGAACATCCGCATCTGAAACCGGGTTTTTTGCCCAGGGCCTGCATATCAAGCGCAAGTTTTTCCTCGGTGTTACCCGGTTGATCTGGTTGTAGTGAGAATGGTGCGATCCTCTTCGAGGGCTTCGCTAACGGGCGCGAGTCATTGGTAACAAGTTAAGCTAAGAAAGCATTGTCAATCAGCAATTATGCTCAACATTTACTCGGATTTTGGGCATAAAACTGAGATATGGGCGATCGAGGAATCATGCCTCCCATGATATTTATACTTACTCCCTCTCAAATCGTAAATTTTCCACTCCTAAAAAAGCAGTTTTTTTGAGTAATATTACTGATTGACAAATGCAGTTAAGTCTTAACTTGTCACCAATGGGCGCGAGTCAACTCAAATTAAAATTGCTAGCGTGGGTAAAGTTTCATCAGTTCCCTCACCTGTTCGGCGTGATAGGAACTGCGAGTTAAGGGAGAAGCGACAACTTGCAAAAATCCCAAAGATTCGCCAAACTTTCTCCAAGCATCAAACTGTTCTGGAGGCACAAAGTTTTCGACGTTCAAGTGCTTTTGAGTCGGTTGCAGGTACTGTCCAACTGTTAAAATATCGCAGCCGACAGCCCGTAAGTCCTGCATCGCCTCCCGAATTTCGGTGTCTGTTTCTCCGAGTCCCACCATGATGCCGGATTTGGTGTAAACCCCTGGTGCGAGTTCGCGGCTTCGCTGCAATAGTTCCAAGGTGCGATCGTACTTTCCTTGCGGCCGCACCTTGCGGTAAAGTCGCTTTACGGTTTCGGTATTGTGGTTGAGTACCTCTGGCCGGGCTGCGAGAATAATTTCTAAAGCTTGCCAGTTGCCACACAAGTCGGGAATCAAAACTTCTATAGTTGTATCGGGCATCGCCGATCGCACTGCTTGAATGCACTCGACAAACTGAGACGCGCCCCCATCCGGCAAATCGTCCCGGTTGACAGAGGTAATCACGACGTGGTTGAGTTTGAGCCGCTGCACTGCTTGGGCCAATCTTTGGGGTTCTGTGGGATCTAAAGGTTGGGGCTTTTTCTCAAAATCGATGTCGCAGTAAGGACAGGCGCGGGTACAAGCCGGGCCCATAATCAAAAAAGTCGCAGTACCTGCGTTGAAGCATTCGCCGATGTTCGGACACGACGCCTCCTCGCAAACCGTATTCAGGGATAAATCCCGCAAAATTTCTTTGACGTTGCCGACGCGCTCCCACTGGGGGGCTTTAACTCGCAACCACTGGGGCTTAACTGTCACGTCTGTCTCCGCCTGAGTAGTGTTTTACAAATAATTATATACGAGGTTGCTAAATTTTTACTTGAATGTGATAAGCTTAAAATCTAGTGACTAATTTCGGGATGTAGCGCAGCTTGGTAGCGCACCTCGTTCGGGACGAGGGGGTCGCAGGTTCAAATCCTGTCATCCCGATTGCTTTTAACTCTTCACGGGTAACGGGTTTCAGATTTATTACCCTCTTGGACATTTGACTTTCCGCTCATCCTTCGCTCAGTCCGACTCTTCTAAGTAGCTGAGTATCTCCAAAACTGCTTCAAATCCTGTCATCCCGATTATAAAATTAGATTGGATATGCCCCAGCAAGTGAGTTTGTTTTGGGCGATCGTCCGGGTGTGTATATTTCTGGTACGCATAAATTAGTCGATCGGGCGATTCCCTACGGGATAGCTGCGCTTCATGGGCGTGTTAATTCCCCTTTGCTAAAAAATCAACTGTAGCCACTGTTTTGGCAGAGGGAATTATAGAATAAAACGTAAACAATCAGAGCAGCATTAGAGAGGAGAGAACAAGCCTTTGCCTTCTCCCTCTGTGATGATTTGGGACTGTGTTTAATCACAGGTACTTGCTCAATGCGGAGAACTTTGACCAAGGCTTGAAACCCGATGTAAGTATAAATACTGCCCGAATAATTCTTAAATACAAGTTCATTAAGATTTACATCTTGAGATAGATGAATTAATAGCTGAATAAGCTTATAATAGAAGTTAATTGTTACCTTGTCTAAAATTAACCCAAAAACCGGAGGATATTCCAATGCAAATAAGTGGCAAAGCCTTCGGCTCCTGCTCTCGCTGCGAAACAGTACCCGAAAAAATAGAGGGCAGGGGAGGTCTATACCTGTGGTTTCCAGTATCGCACACCCTGACCAAGGTTATTTCGGCACTGACTAAGGCTAAACTTGAATTCAAGCTTTTAGAAGAGAGCAAGTGTTTGTACGTTATGCTTGAGGGAATAGCCAAAGAAAAGTTTAACGCCCTAGCATCATCGGTGCTGACAACTCAAGAGTTGAAAGAGACAAAAGTTTTGTGGATGCCCGAAGTTGAACAGCCACAACTTAGCGATTTTTATCGCAGCACTTCCTTAGACAGTTTTATTAATTTGAGTAACTCTGATTGGCTGTTAGACTTATTGTCCGAAGAACGCATTACTACACATTTTCAGCCCATTGTTTATACCTCAGATACTTCTAAAATTTTTGCCCACGAAGCGCTGCTCCGAGGAATTGACGAGCAAGGAAACTTAATTTATCCGGGTCGGATTTTTGCCCAAGCAGAATCAGCAGGCCTAATTTTTCAACTAGATGTTTTAGCCCGGACTCGCGCTATCCGCGAAGCCAAAGTGCACAATATCAAAGAACTGCTTTTTATTAATTTTTCTCCGACTTCTGTTTACGATCCCGCTACGTGCCTGCGAAGGACAGTACAGGCTATTGATGAATCGGGAATTCCTCACAGCAATATTGTTTTTGAAGTAGCGGAATCTCAGCACCCTCCTGATATCGATCACTTGATTAATATTCTGAGGTTTTACCGAGAGGCGGGATTTTTAATTGCCCTGGACGATTTTGGCAGCGGTTCTTCTAATTTAAATTTGATGCACCAACTGCGTCCAGATTTTATTAAGTTGGATATGCAATTGATTCGCAACGTCGATCAAGATTATTATAAGGCCCTAATTACTGAAAAGATGTTAGAAATTGCCGCTCAATTAGAAATTAAAACTGTTGCTGAAGGTGTGGAAACTTTGGAGGAGTTTGAGTGGGTGCGGGAACGGGGAGCAACTTTTGTTCAAGGTTATTTGATTGCTAAGCCGACTTCGCCGCCGATCGCAGTTACGAGTTATATTGGTGCTAAAGCACTACCTATTTCTGCGTAAATGGTTTTCAGTTGCGATTTGGGGCTACATTTGCTCGTTTGCTCGTTCCCCGGCTCTGCCTGGGAACGCATATCAGGAGGCTCTGCCTCCATTAAAATGAGACAACAATTTGGAGGCAGAGCCTCCGAATCTTCATTACCAGGCAGAGCCTGGTAACGAGAAGAAATGGTTTTCAGTGGCGATTTGCTCGTCCCCAGGCTCTGCCTGGGAACGCATATCAGGAGGCTCTGCCTCCATTAAAATGAGACAACAATTTGGAGGCAGAGCCTCCGAATCTTCATTACCAGGCAGAGCCTGGTAACGAGAATTACTAGCACTTTAAACGCTCAAATTGCGCCGCAGAAACATTTCTAAGGATTCCATTCTCATGCCGTAAATTGATTCCAAGTTTTGCACTTCTTCGGGAGTGCAGAAATACTCGTTACCCAGCAATACCCGCAAAGTTCCTAAGTCTTTTTGAGCTTGAGGATTCAATAAACCCAAGGCATTTCTCAAACCGTCAAACACCATCAGTGGCGGGTTGATTACTATCGGTTCGCGCTTGAATAAGCGTGCAAAAATGCGGGGAATGTCATCCCTTGTCAGCACATCCGGGCCACCGACTCGCAGAATTTGGTTGCGTGCGCCTTCGACTGTTGCCGAGTCTGCGGCAATCTTTGCTAAGTCATCGGTACTGACAACAGAGGTGCGGTTTTTGCCGTCGCCAATCAGCAGGTAAAGTCCGGTTTCTCGAAATCTTTCTGCTAGCGGTAACAAGCTGGAAGCAAAACCGGCAGGCCGCAAGATTGTATAATTCAATCCGCTGTTTTGCAGGTATTTTTCAACTTCTCGCTTGGCTTTGAATACTGCGGAATCTTCGTATCCTCGATCGACTCCCAGTACCGAAAGAAAGACAAAGTGCTGCACTCCCGCTTCTTTGGCGCAGTCGATTAATTCTATGTTAGCGCGGTAGTGTACTGCTTGAACGTCGCCGCCGGTGCCGTGGGTGCTGATAATGTATTGCACTCCTTGGCAGGCTTTTTTAATATCTTTGTCTTGTTTTAAGTCGCCGATAAAAATCTCGGCGCCTCGGTTTTCTAGTTCTGAGTAGCGAGATGCGAGGCGAACGAATGCGCGGACAGGCTTTTCTTGCTGTCTGATTTCTCGTACAATTCGGCGGCCTAGTGCGCCTGTTGCTCCGGTTACTAAGAACATGATTTTTTGTGGTTGGTTGTTACTTACATATTGCACATTTCTCAAGAACAGGCAAGATGCCTGTTCCACAAATAGTGAGTTTTATTGTGGGGAGTAGGGGTTGGGCATCCTGCCCCTTAAGAACAGGCAAGATGCCTGTTCCACAAAGAGTTAATTTTATTGTGGTGTGGGCATCCTGTCCGCCCATCCAAGGCTTATTGAGAATGGGGCAAGATGTCAATTGTTACTAACCTTATAACTTATAAATCAAATTTCGACAATTACGGGGGCATGGTCGCTGGGTTTGATTAATTTTCTGGGAGCAATGTCTATTGTACAGTTTTTTGCTTGTTCGTACAGGGGAGGGCTGAGATAATGGTGGTCGATTCTCCAGCCGTTGTTGCGTGGAAATGCGGCGGCGCGGTAGTCCCACCAGCTATAATGGCCGCCTTCTGATGTGAATTTGCGAAAGGGGTCGTTTAATCCTAATTCTATTATTTCTGTTAGCGCGAGGCGCTCGGCGACAGACAAGCCGACGGAGTTAGCATTGGCTTTGGGATTGTGGATATCTCGATCGTCCGGGACGATGTTGAAGTCGCCGCAAATACACAATTTGGGGGATTTATCTAGTGCTATTTTGAGGTATTCTTGCAGCAGTTTGAGCCACTTTAGTTTGTACTCATATTTCTCGCTGCCGACTTCGGAACCGTTGGGAACGTATACGCAAATAATGCAAATATCGTCGATAATTCCGGCTATTAGGCGTTTTTGTTCGTCAACAATACCTGCGGTTTCGTCGCCGAGAAGGGGGGCAAATCCGGTGCTGATTTGCGTTAGGGGCGATCGGCTGAGAATGGCGACGCCGTTGTAGGATTTTTGACCGGAAATGTAGCAGTTGTAGCCGAGGTTGATGAAGGGTTCTAGGGGGAAGTCTTTGTCTGGAACTTTGGTTTCTTGGAGGCAGAGAACGTCTGGGGAGTTGGTTTGCAGCCAGCTAGTAACGTGTTCTAGGCGGGTGCGGATTGAGTTGACGTTCCAGGTGGCGATTTTCATTAATATAGTTATGTGGGGGGAACCCAAATTCGGATGACTCGGCGGTTGAAACCGCTACTACACATACAAAGTCCGCCTGCGCGGACTAATAATAAAAGCGATCGCACCTATTTTAAGCTATTTTTTGCCGTGTCAACTCACTTGATTTGATAAATGTAAGCATCTTCGATCCACGTCTGATTAATCCGATTATTTGTCAATCTTCTGCCAGATAAGTCTAAATTCCACTTTTGCTGTTCCTGACGTAAGCCCTCAATTAAGTCATGTTTTGGGCTTACGGCTACGAGGGCTGTCCAATCGATTTTCAATTCAGGTTTAACTTCGCGAAAGACTGACAGAATTTCCCCATAAGTTTTAAGAGGCCCTTCGCTATCGTACAGAGGTGAGGTGAGCATCAGCCGCCAGGTTTCTGGTTCTGGTGCGTAGTTCCAGAGAGCAGAATCAACTGATAGATTTGCTGCATTTAGAGCGTCTATTAGTCTTTGACCTTCTGCTATTTCGTGACTTAATAATGTTGCTGTAGCCATTGTAAAACTCCGTGAGTGGGGTCAGTAATTGCTAAGTAAATGCAGATTCAAGACTTACGCATCAATATCAAAGAAACCGGGTTTTTTACCAAATTCTAGGCAGGTATGCAGTGTTTTCGTAAAAAACCCGGTTTCTGCCTCCACGACTAAAATTGATAAGTTTATCAGTTTTTGTTTCGGGTTTTGTTGATTATATACTCTCTGATTACTGGCCCGATCGTAAAGTGCGATCGCCCGTTGTGTTTTACTGTTTCAACTAATGACCGTCGTCCTAAAGATTGCATGACTTTCAAGAGTTCTGGCGGTGATAGTTGCAGGTTTTCTGGTATTTTTGAGATGTCGGCAGGTTCGGGGGTATTGGCTAGCCAACCCATAGCCTGTTGTTCGGATGCGGTTAGGCGATCGAAATGCTGGTGCAGCAGAGATTCTAAGTCACCTAAGAATAGGGTATCATAGGAGAGGAATTCGGAAACGCTACCGCCGAATAAGTCTTGAATCAATGTGGCAACTATATTTAACCATAAGGGATTGCCTCGGTAAAGGTCGATTAGTTCTGACCATTTCTCCGGTTCTGCTAATCCTTTTTCTGTGAAAATTTCTTGTGCTTCCGGGCCTAAACCGTTGAGTTGCAGAGATTTGCAAGGGCGGTTTTCGCCTTCTAAGGCGGCGATTTCTCTGGGTTTTTCCCAACTCAGGAGGATTAAGCAACTGTTGTGGGATGATTCTGTTATTTGTTTGAAGAATGCGCCGTAATTTTCATATCCAGGTTGGTAATTTCCTGCGAGTTGTTGGCTGCTGAAAATGGTTTGGATATCATCGAGGATGATGAGACAGCGGTGCGATCGTAAATATTCTAGTAGGGGCAATCCCCCCGTGGTTGCCCTTTCTTCTGGATAGGCCGCGGGCACGGAGGGGGCGGGCACGGGGGCACCGCCCCTACAGAATTTAATTAAGTCGGTTTGGAGTGATGCGAGGGGTGGAGAGTTGCGGAGACTTCGCCAGATGATGTAATCGAATTCGTGTTGAATTTGTGGGATTAGTTGGAGAGTAAGGGCGGTTTTGCCAATACCGGATAAGCCTAAGATGGTGATGAGGCGGGTGCGGCCTAAAATCCAGTTTTCGAGGGTGGTGAGTTCGGATGTGCGGTTATAGAATAGGTTGGGTTCTGGTGCATCAGCTAAATCTAAATGTACTTTAGGTTCGGAATTGCTTGTTTTTTCGTAAAACTTATTCTTTTCTTTCGGTTCAGATTGTATTTTTTTTGAGGATTGGGAACTATCAGCAGAGATGTTACCAATATGGATGCAGCCATTCCCGACGAGTGAGACAATATTAGAAGCTTGTAAATTTTCCAACTTAGCTCTAAAATTTGCTTTAGATACTTGTTCCTTGCCTAATGCAACTGATAAAAGTTTCCATAATTTAAAGCCTACCTCTTTAACATATTTCTCTGAACGGTTGTGATGCTGTGCAATTTCTTTATATTTCTGATTGTCCCAAGCGCCGCGCAGTATAGCTTTTTGCAGACTATCTAAGTGTTTTCCCGTAGTAGTCAAAGCTAGATGGTCTACAAATTCTAAAGCTTCTTCAACGTCCATCGGTCACGTAGATGCAAGGGGTTGACCTGATTGTAACCCAACTAAATATGACTTTTTCAGTAGCAACCAACTAAATGTGACTTTTTGTGACCTAGTTGGGATGGAAACAACTACTAAATGTGACTTTATATGGCTTGACAAGCTTTGGCATTTAGGAAATAATTTATACTTAAGACAACAAAAGGTTATGCTCAGCGCTAGTTGTATCTACCTGTTATGACACAACCGAATATTTTGGAACTCGCGAAACAGGGAGATGCAAAGGCGATCGCGCTTCTGCTGAACCGCCAGCTACAAGCTAAGGGCATCACCGCCGCAGCTTCCCTTAAGGATGGTTGTTTACAGGTGATGCTGGAAGCGGCAGAAGTGCCTAGTCAGCAAGTCTTGGCCCCGTGGGTGAGTAAGTCGATCGCTGGTTTGGGGGCTGCATCCATTGAGAAAGTGAAGGTTTACGGGCGACAGACGGGCGCAAAGGTGCCGGCGTGGAGTCAAGAGTTTGAAGTGGTGGGGCCAAATTTGCCTGTTGCAAATGTCACAGAGGGGCGGGCAAGTTCTAGTGAAAATACGGAGTCAAATCAGCTTAGTTTGAAGGAACGGGCTAAGCTTGGGGATGTGGAGGCGATCGCCAGTCTGTTAAATCTTCCGTTACAGAATAAGGGGATTAGTGCGACTGCGAGTTTGCAAGATGGTTGTTTACAGGTGATGCTGGAGGGCGATCGGGTTCCTGATGAGGAGGCTTCTATCAGGATTGTCCGCAGGGAGTTGACGAATTTGAAGGCGGGGGCGATCGCTTCTGTGAAAGTTTACGGGCAGCAGGCGGGTGAAGATTTTCCGGCTTGGAATCGAGAGTTTGAGCTAAAGGCAGAGGTTAGTTCAGATTCAAAAAAATTATCAACAGATAAATTTGCAAATTTGACTGATCTATTGACTCCGATTATTGATTTGCTTAGAGAACGAAAATTTAAAGAAGTGTTGGACATCGGCCAAAATTATATTAATGAAAATCCAGAGCGTCAAAAACGTTTGATTGTAGTAGGAGTTATTCTCTTAGCAACTCTAACCTTTAAAGGAATACCTTTTTTAGGTTTCAATCACAATATTAAAGGCTCACTAACACTCAAGGATGACTTCTTCGGTGGAGTGGGTCAGTTTTGTAATGGAAAAGGAGGTTACGGGGATATTAAAAGTGGTAGGCAGGTGCTAGTAAAAGATCATAAAGGAGAAACTATTGCGACTGGAGAGTTAGGCATAGGTAAAATAATATCTGATAACCACTGCCAATTTTCTATCGAAGTGAATGGTATAAGAAAAGCAGAGTTTTACACAATTCAGATCGGTAGGCGAGGCGATTTGACATATTCATATCAAGAGATGAAGGATAAAAACTGGGAGCTGAATGTGTCTTTGGGTGATTGATTTACTGGGAATAAAAGGAGTGGTTTATGATTTTTGTAATTCCGTTTATTATGGGCGCTTTAGCTGCGGCTGGGGCTGCGTATGGATCGGTTAAAGGCTCTGAAGGCATGGGCAAAATGAATGAAGCCAAGGAAATAGGAGAACGAGCCCAACATCGACAGGAGAAAGCAGTCAGCGATCTAAAAGTAGACTGGGAAGCAGCCAACAGATTAGCAGAAGTTTACGGTCAACTGCAAATTCGTGTAAGGCATCGTACTATTGGGCGGTTTGTGGCTTTCATCGAACGCATTGGCCAGAAAGCTTCCCAAAGTGATATGAAATTTTTAGCTGGACTAGAAGGCATATCAATTCAGCAGCTAAAAGAATACAAAACTGTCGCGCTGGAAGGTCAGGAAGTATTCCAAGGTGTGACTTCATCCGCAGGGGCAGGCGCGGCTGCTGGTGCTACAGCAGTAGGCGTGGCGCAAACTTTTGGGACAGTTGCAGTTCCTCAATTTTTTGGCTTGTTTAGTACCAATGTAGCTGTTTCTCAACTCGGTATGTCTGGTGTGGCGGCGTGGTTAGGCGGTGGCAGCATGGCACTAGGTGGCGCTGTACTCGGAGGTATTGCACTTGGGCCTGCTTTAGCTGTTGGCGGTTTCCAAATTGCAGGTAAAGGTGAGGAAGCTTTAACGAAAGCACGTGAATACGAAGCTCAGGTTAACGTTGAAGTTGCCAAAATTGAAGAGGCTAGAGATTTCATCCGACAAGTCGAACGGCGAGTCAAAGAATTAGGCAAATTGGTGTCTGATTTAGATAGCCGCGTTGCTCTACTTCTCAACGAACTTGAATCAAAATCCTTTGATATAGTTCAAGATGCTGCTAAGTTTCAACAGGCACTAATGCTAGTGAAAGCCCTTGTAGAAATTATGCAAACCCCTGTGTTAGACAGCCAAGGAAATCTGAATTCGACCGTGGCGAATATTCAAGCAAAATACCGGAATATGTGAGGAAATTAACAATGAGCAAAATGGCAGCGTTTGTTAGCGGTGCTGATGCCTTTCAGCAAGTTATTGCACATTACTTTGAGTACAAGCAAATCGCTGAACAAGAGCGGACAAAGCGCCGTGAAATCAAAGCTTGGGAAAAGGAAAGCCTAGCCAAGATTAAAGCTCAACGTGACTTGTTAATGGAGTACCTCGATCGATCCTTTGATGAACGATCGCAAAATTTTAATCAACTTTTCGATGTGGTAGATCGAGCAATAGCATCTGGTAATAATGAGCAACTGGGATTAGCATTAGATTCGATTACAGAGCTTGCTAAGTCTAGCCCGTTTAAAGAACTGGCTAATTTATCTTCTGTGCAGGCTGCTCTTGCCGATCCAAACCACGAGTGGAAGTTTTAATTAGCTAGCTGTTAAACAATTATTGATAAACTAGAGTGGGGATTCCCCCACTCTAAAGGAGAGTAAATCATGGCTGACATTGAAAACCTTCTAAACCAACTGCCAGAAATTGCCGAGGAAATGAAACTTACTATTGGCAATCCTAGTGAAATCAGACGTGAAATTGGGAAGATAGATAATCTGATAAAGCGACTAAATACTATTGGCAAGGAACTTGAAGAAGTATTAAATAATGAGAGATTCAATAAAGGATTTTTGGGAGCGATACCTTTGTTAGGGGCAGTTGCGGGCTGGTTAATACCTGGTGGATTTTTAGTAGATGCACTTGTATCGGCAGGGAGTGGCTTACTTGCTGAAAAATTGGGCGATCCAGATAAGGAAACGTCTCTTGCTGACTTAATAGAAAATGTTGAAAACTTAATTGAGTGGGGCGATGGTCTCAAGAATATAGCAGAAAATATTTTAAAGGATTCACAATTATTGATCAAGCTAGAATGGGAAAGGAAATCTCTAAGTATCCCAGAAGAAGTAAGGAAAATTGATGAAGATTTAAGAATTCACATAGACTTTGATGAAGAGCAAAGTTTAAGGCAACAAGTTCAGCAAATAAAGGTAGCTCAAGAACAGCTAAAACAGGTTCAGCCCAAACTGGATAGTATCGTACACAATCTTGAACGTAATGTCGAGCCAATTGAGCGCATAAAAGCTTTTATATCTTACTTTGGGGAATTAGTGTTTGCGATAGAATGGTTTGATGAAGAGCATGGGCTTATTATATCTTATGAGGGTCAAACTACAACATTAGGAATTATCTTGAATGAATGTGTATCTTTAAAAGAAAAAGCTAATGCTTTAATTGACCGGGCTAATAGGTTAAGAGGACAGGCCGAACAATCTCTTAAACAGTTAGAAGAAGAACGCCGTCACAAGGAACAAAAAAAACCTAGTCGTAAGCAAAGTGAAAGATGCACACAGACAGGAGAATCTCTAAATTCTATTGACCGTACCATGTCTTCAGAGCAAAGACGCGGGGGTAGAAGTGGCTGGATACTGATACTATCCACACTGACTCTAGGAGTTTTGGGTTTTGTCGGCTGGAAAACTACCTTTCAAATTTCACCGAGTCAGGAGACAATAGCAAATTCGGGAATTCCTCTAAATGTTGGGGAGCAAAAACCAAATTCTGAACCTTCACCCACCTTAACACCGGCTCCTCAGCCAGACCCAACAGCAACAAATTTAGCAGCCGCTCAAAAACTAGCAATGGAAGCTGCCGTTATGACTCAAAATCCACCTCATCCACTAGAAAATTGGCAGCAAGTACAAGGGAAGTGGCAGGAATCAATCAAATTGTTAGAGGCAATTCCAGACAATTCGGCTGTTGCAACTCAAGCTCAAGAAAAGCTAAGTGTTTATCGAACTAACTATCAGGCGATTACTAATAGAATTGTCACTGAACAGAAAGCAGCCACTAATTTAGAATCCGCCCAAAAACTAGCATGGGAAGCAGCCGTCATGGTTAATAATCCACCTCATCCTAAAGAAGTCTGGCAGAATGCTCAATCAAAATTGCAGCAGGCGATCAACTTGTTAAGTTCTATTCCTCAAGGTACATTTGTGGAAGCTCAAGCTAAAGAAAAGCTTGCTGATTATCAGAACAACTACACGCTAATAAGCAACAGAATCAAAACTGAAGCTCCTTGATTTTATCCATATTACCAATTAAGTTTTAAATTACCAGAGATTAAGCCCCAATCCTAGCTGCTGATATCCTAGTTACTAGAAATCGCGATCGCCCTTACGTCCCAACTTGTCACAAAGTGCGATCGCCCTAACTATTTTATTAATTAACCTATTTTACTGCGACAGCCAACTGCAACCCCAATTTATCTAGTAGAGTTATCAAAGCATAAATTTCCTCCCCCCCACTCTCTGACAACATTCGATCGAGCTTCTCATAAATAAATTTACCTTCCACCGATAACTTATTCATCTGTAAATAAGCATCCACCACATCTTTAAGTCCTGCTCGCAGCAATTCAGGTTCGGGGCCTTCTGACTCCAATTCCAACATGGCCTCGATATAGCCAGCAGCACTTTCAGGGGTTTTTAAAGAAGAAATCAAGTATTCATGGTAGCTTCTAGTTGTTGGCACTTTGAGTTCTTTCATAATCTCTCCAGTATTTTTTAGCTTGGCTAATATCTTGATCTTGAGTGCTTTTATCACCGCCACATAGCAGCAACACAACTGTTAACCCGATTTGTCCAAAATAAACCCGATAGCCAGGGCCATAATCAATCTTAAGTTCATAAACTCCGGCTCCTAGTGAGCGATAATCTCCCAGATTGCCTAGCTCAACCCGCCTGAGTCGTTTCTTGATTTTAGATACAGTTTTAGTATCTTGAAGGGAATCAAGCCATCCTTCAAAGGGACTTGTCCCGTCGGCTTTCAGGTAGTTTTGTACTTCTCGTGGTTGAGCTTCCATAATTTTAACATAGGCAATCAGGGTTTTAATGGGAGCGATCGCGTGTCAGGTCACTACTTTTCGCAAGAGTATCCTAGCATAACTTGAGCTACCTGATTCATAGTAGCCTCATCGTTTATTATTTAGAAAATGAGTGCTTACCGATCCCGATCGCAAATTGAAAATTTTTCATTCTGAGTTTGCAGGTACTTAAAGGAAAATCCCAAACCTTCGGGCGCCTTCCGTTGAGAAGGGACAATTTTAGACAGAGGTTTCTTCTTTGACACGAGCAGAATAATATTTTTTCATCGATTCTTGAGAAATAATGGCATGACAAGATTCGTCTCTCGGCAAATTCCCTCTCGCTTCCAGCCAAGGCATTTCACTGCAAATCATTCGTTCCAAAGTTTCATCATCATACTCAAAATATGCCTCACCAACTTCTTCTATAAATTGCCCAATTTTTTGGGGAAGTTTCGGTTGGTCGATTTTCTCTGTAATTGGTTCCCAGCTAAATTGGCGTTGATACTTCTCCAATAAATCAGGAATCACCGGCCCGTGAATCCAGGCTTGAAAATCTGCATCAAAGAGTGGCTTGCCGTAAACTCCTAAATACCAAGCTTGAGCGTAATACAAGAGTTTTTGTAGCTTGTAGACGTTGATTGCTACATTATTTTGCGAAGCTAACCAAATGAAAGCATTTGCAATATCTCGATCGCTGATTTTTTCCGAATTAGTTGCAACCGCAACAACTTTCAGTTGACCTTCGCCTATCTGTTCCAATAGTTCAGAAACTGACAAGTTAAATTCTCCGGCAATTTGCTCAATTCTTTGCCAGACTGGAGAACTTACATTTATTTGATATTCAGTTGTTATTGAGGTAGCTTGGGTCATGGCAGTTTTTTGAGCCGACTTAAATAATTTTAGCAAACAGTGCGGAATAATGACCTAATAGCGATCGCCCTTACGTCCCAACTTGTCACAAAGTGCGTGAAGCGCAGCTATCCCGTAGGGAATCGCCCCTACATGAATTATTCAAGCTAACTCCGACACACTCAGCCGCCCTTCTACGGGTTCATACTCATCCTCTAAAAGCCAATACTGCGCCTCATCATAACTCTTACTAGAAAACACAACTTTATAACCCTCAGCCGGATTGTAGATCCGACAATTTCCCTCAGCGTCACTTAGTAACAAAAGCAGATAAGGTGGTGAAAGATTTGGATCGATCCATACCTCTGTAAATTCCCAGTTATTCTTCACTAAATCGGCTTCGAGGCGTAACGTGGTATCGGTTTTCTGCATCAACTTTTATTTCTCCGTAGTAAAGTAAAAGACGGCTACCATCCGGGTCAACTCTATAACCAATTGATTCAGCAAAAAACATACCATAACGATCGTAGCCCCGAATCGTACCTGTAAATTCTCCATCTTCTATTATGGCTTGAGCTACCTGATTCATAGTAGCCTCATCGTTAAAAATATGAGCAGCACGTCCTTTATTAAGCAGTCTTCTCATTTGTGGCGTGTCTGGCAAGTGTTTAGCAATGTGCCTGCTGTCAAGAGTGATTTGGCGATTAATTCCACTCATTAATTAATTACTGAGCATACAAGTATGATTAAATCATGCGATCGCCCTTACGTCCTAACTTTTCACAAAGTGCGTGAAGCGCAGCACTCATGAACTACAATAAAGTACATAAAAAATTAGTCCGATATAACTGTAGCATATTTGGGGTTAAAGTTAAGATGCGTTTACCCTGAATCTAAAATCTAAAATCTAAAATCGTATGACTGATTATAAAGGCGATCGACAAACTAGCAATTTAGCAGCTATTCACCAACAAATCAATTGGCTTCAGCAACAGCCAGACGGCATCCTATTTCAACAAAACTCCGGCGCCAACTGCATCGCCGTAAAAAAAATAAACTCAGTGCTACTACTGCTTTTAGCAGACAGAGAAACCTTAATCACAAATGTAGCTCAATCAATCCTAGACCTCAACAATCCACTAAATTTAATCTTTCCCTATTCCCGATCCGTGCTGCTAGCATTAGTCTGGAAAACTCACCCCAAAAAAATCTATGTAATTGGATTTGGTGGCGGCACCCTCCCCAGAATTTTCCACCACTATTTCCCTAACGCGATAGTCGAATGTACAGATATTGACCAAAAAATAGTCGAAGTAGCTCAAAAATTTTTTGGCATTCAATTCGACGACAGACTCAAAGTAGCCATTCAAGACGGGCGCGAATATCTAGCCCAACAAGATTCCCCAGTAAAAAACGATATAATTATCGTGGATGCTGGTTTTGGCAGCGGCTATATGCCCTATAAATTGGTGACACAAGAATTTTACCAACTGTGCAAAACTCGCTTGTCAAGCGCAGGTGTTCTAGTTGTCCACCTGTTCCACAAACAAGAGTTTAATGCGGCAGCGGTGAAAACGATTCAAACTGTGTTCGCACAAGTTTATATATGCAATTTAGAAGCCGGCAACAGCGTTGTCATTGCGACTAATGCTCCCGATTTAGCTAAAAATGAAATTTTTTTGAAAGCCGAACTTATTCAAGATTTCCACAATTTAGGATTTTCCTTAATAGAAATGTCGCTCCACCTAAAAAAAGTAGCCCAATTTCCCGAATGGGTGAAAATTTGGGAAACGCTGCCAATTTTTACAGATGCTGAAATACCCGCCGGATATTTGGACTGATAAATATAGCAATCCTAAATGATTCAGATAAATTTGTAGGGGTAGTGCTACCCCTACTCCCCGTGCCTACCCCCTATCTATCGGGCAACCACGGGGGGATTGCCCCTACAATAATTATGCAAATGATTTAGGATTCCTATATACACAATTAGAGCTGTTAACCGAATCCCACAAAAAACTCTAATTGTAGGGTGCTTATGGGGGCACCATCGGGCTGTAGGGTGTTTAGGGGCGCACCATCGCTATGCCTTTAGCAAATCCCCACCAGTCAACAGTTGATACTACGAAACATCGCTCTAAAAAATACTTGACAGTGAAAATCTGGCGGTGTATTATAGAAGTAGTGCAAACAAGTAAAACCATGAGACTAAAAAGTTGGGAGTCTCCCCGCAGCGAGGGCAGAAACTCCAAAGGTAAAGGCGGCTCAGCCAGAGCTCGGCAACTCAAAAAGCAACAGCAAACTCTGCGAAAACAGTTAAAAGCTCAACACGATCGACCAAACGATCGACAAAACCACCCACAAAACCACCCACAAAACCATCAAGGGAAGGAAACCAATAATTCCTTCCCTTTTTTTGTATCTTTCCGCTGCTCAATCCCGCTGAATGTTCGGACAAATCGTGCTACTAATGCTCGCCTGCGAGGGTTGCTCTTGCCAGCAGTTGAGAATGCCTTGCAACTCCCCCTTCAAAGTTTCTAAGGCTGCAATTTGCACGGAAATTTCCTCAACCTTAGCCGTTAGATGCTGCTTCGCTTCCGAGCAAGGCAACTCTCCCCGATCGCGAACCTCTAAAATATCCTTAATTTCCTGCAGGCTCAAACCCAGAGTCTGAGATCGTTTAATAAACGCCAACCTGTTGAATACGGTTTCGCCAAACAAGCGATAACCAGCGGGCGATCGCTCCACCGCAGGAGACAGCAAGCCCATCTCCTCATAGTAACGAACAGTTTTTACCGACAAACCACTACAGGCAGCTACAGAGCCAATTTTGTACAGTTTCTCGGCAACAGAAATATTCATAAACCAAGCATCCAAGATCGAAAGACTTTCTTGCCCTATCTTTTGGTGCCTCAGATCCAGGGAGTCGATCGGCACATCGCCCAGTCACCATTGCGCGGTCATCTTAATAAGGAGGATTTTTTTTAGACACATTAAGCACCGGTAACTGAGGTCTAGAAGACTGAGGAGGAAGATAGTATTCGGGAGCAGGTGCGGTTTGTTCGGCTCCAGAGCGGTAAGATTGCCACCAGCGGAGAGCCATCGCCACCCCAGCGGTGCCAAGCCCAAAAGCCAATAAAGAGCCACTCGCACCGATACTGCCGATGGCGGCATCGACAACGCCCACTGTCACAACAAAGCTGGTAATTGGCTCTTTACGGTAAGCTGACCTCAAAAGTCGCGTCCACGAAGCATTCATTTGGTTTTACTCTGTTCTATATTTATTTACAAGCTCTAAAACTTAGAGTTGGCGGAACGATCGGGATTTCTAGCTCAAAGACTAGCTTCACCGAAAATCTGGGCGGAGCGTAGCGGAGGGCTGAAGCCCCGTCCTTCGCTCGACGGCTTTACATTGAATTAAATCCCCGCGGGGTGGAGGGGTATGGTGTCCCCTCCGAGAGGATATGGTTGTCCTCAAACACCCATTTCTGGGGTAAAGTTAGCTTCGCCAAAGTTATCGGTCGGTACTTTCCAAAGCGCACGTCCTTAAACCCCTTAGAGATGTTTAACGCTTTGGTTCTAGAGCAGTGAACTAGCTACGCATTCCCTGGTAGGAGCTTTAACGCTTGCCGATAACGTAGTCCTCAAGAGACTTAGGCTGGTCAGCTACCTAAAGTTGGAGGCTCGAAGCCCCCGTACTTCAGTCGGGGGTGCTGACCTAAATTCATCTTCTCGCCTGTGGGGAATTGTACGGGAGCGAGGCAAAATTGCCAAGCTTGTGAAATCAAAATTCCACCCCATATATACCTCCAAAAGCCAGCTATTGCATTCTGGAACAGAACTCTCTCGGCAGAGAAGTCGCTGGGCTTGTTTCTAATTAATATTTTAATCAATTCCCGAATTTGTCGCGGTCAGCAGAATTCACACCCGCTGCCGTTCCAGTCAAGACAAAGTGTAACGCTGACCGCGCCGTTGCTAAAATTAGTTGAGACCTAACCAGGACAGCAAGCCCTGGCCTGTGACATACTCGATAATTAAAGTTAGAGAAAAACCGATCATCGCGGCTCGACCGTTAAGGCGTTCCGCGTAGCTGTTGAAACCAAACTTTGGCTGTTCCAGTTTGGGGGTGACGGTGGGTTGTAGTTGTGTCATTGCTTTGGGTACCTGGCGATCGACGCTATTCAAATGTGAAATCCAATGTTAGTTACAAATCTTAAACATTGCTACTTCTATTATAAAGAGGGTTAACCGCCGTCAACCGTCCCCGAAGAGAAAAAACTGCTGCCAACTAATGCCAATTAATTATACCCACTCAAAATATGACTAATCAGTTAGATAACGATAAGCTTCCTGTCGCCGTACAGCGAGTAGCCTTTGCCCTTCGTACAACAGGCTGGGTTTGCTTCTGGGTACAGTTAGTGCTAGGGGTGGTAGCGGCGATCATTTTGCTCTTTGCCATCCCCTTCGCCCTCCCCAGGGCTACCGCCGGTGCGGGTTCAAACAGTGCCGGCACCGGCGGCGGCGTATTTTTTGCCATTTGCGGGCTGGCCGTACTCGCTTACAGCGTATATCGCTCTTTTCGCTTCACTCGCTTGTCGAGACAACTGCGATCGCCCGGTAACGCAGTCCGCCCCAAAAAAGCCGATACCATCAAAGAGGTGCGGCTGTCACTGATGAGCAACTTATCGGGAATGGTGCTGACGCTGATCGGCGCCGAAGCCATCAGCGGCACGCTTTTAGCCAAATCTCTAGCTCAGCCGCAAGCCTTGTTCGGTGCCGCAGTTGATGTGGGTCGATTTATTCAGCCCCTAGATATATTTGTCGTACTCGCCAATACTCACGCCACTGTTGCCCATTTTGTCGGGATTTTCGGATCTCTTTGGTTGCTAGATCGCATCCACAAACAGTAGTTATTGGTGAGGGGCAACCGATGCCCGATGCCCGATGCCCGATGCCCTGTTTGGCCGATACCCCACACTCCCACTCTCCCCCAACCCAAATCCGGAATCACTGCCAACCTGTCGAAGAACGTACTCAGATACCTTCTACCAAGACAACATGAATATCATGGCACTGAAACCCGAGACTTATTTTGGGGTGACAGATCACCCAACTATTGAAATTTCTCAAGAAAGTTTTCGTTCTGTCCTAGGTCAAATAGAAGCTGAACTCCTATGTAGCGACACCTATAGCCAAGCTCTAGCTAGCTTGCAAACAATGTTGGGCGAAGCAGCCTCCGCTGCCGAAATTTTAATTAGAGCAGTTAGCAGAGAAGCCGTCAAGCTCGCATTCGATCGATTTCCCAAACAAAACAAAATTGAACCGCAAGTAGCCCAAGACAGTTTTACTGCTGTAAGTCCCGCCTTTGAGACGGTGACAGAAATTCAAGAATTGGAGCCACCAGTAGCTGCTCCTGTCTTCTATTGGCGCAGCGCTAGTGTGGAAGCGCCGCCCCAAACCGAGTCCGACACTGAAACTTCCGATCGAGACACTAACACTTCTGAAGACAGCAAACAAGCGCCCCAAGACGAACTTAAAGTCGAGTCGGCTCCACCTGCAACTGTCACCGTCCCCGGAAAATTCTTCCCAGGGTTCGGTTTTCCCAAAAAGCCGAAAAAACTCACCAAGGAAGAAGAAGCAGCTTTAGCCGTTCAAGAGCGAGAAGAGTGCCTGCGGGAGTTGGGTAAAGAATTGCGTAAGGGACGGCAAATTCGCTCCCTATCCCTGCTGCAACTCCACAGTCAAACTCTCGTGCCGGTGCACCACATCGAATCGATCGAAAATGGGGAAATCGACAAACTGCCCCAAGATATTTACGTTAGAGGTTTTATCCGCAGACTGGGCGACGCCTTGGGACTAGACGGTAGCGCTATGGCGAATGCTTTGCCCAAACCCGATCCGAGTCCAATTCCCAGTATGTATGTGTCTGTTTCCGATTCCGACTCAGGCGAAGGCTTTCAAATGCGTCCGGTGCATTTGTACATCGGCTACACCGCTTTGATGGCTGGGGCTGTAGGGGGTTTGGGTTGGCTGTCGCAGCAACCCGTGGTGCCAGGAGCACAGGCAGTACCTCAACCGCAGGTGACACCGCCAGCCTCAGTTGCACCGGCTCAGAAGACCCCAGAAAAAGCACCTCAACCGGGCTTGAAGAAGTCTAATAACGGGGGATTGAGGGTGGGGGCTGACATGGCGCCGCCGGAGGTGATTTTTGGTTAGTGTGTGTCGGGCGAGCGATCGTCCGACAACTCTCTTGGCGCAGGTGAACTCTGAAACCGAGTTTCAGAGTTCACCTGCATAGGGACACTTGCTTGAAGAAATAAGTCCCGCAAAGCAAATACGGTTGAGATTGTAGTTCAATCCCCGCTTTTCATCTATCTGTAGAGTCAATTCTAAAATCTAAAATCTAAAATCTAAAATCTAAAATCGCCAGCCCCTGTACCCAAAGTGATTTTTCAACTGCATCAGGAAACTCGATATCTGCGATAAACTATCTATTTGACCACTCCTAAAAGAGGTTTCCCATAAGGTCAGTAACGAGCGGGCTAAAGCCACTGAGCTTGTAAGAGAGATCAAGCAAGCTGTGCTGACCAGCCTAAGTCTTAGCTGACTACGTTATTCAGGTCATAACACTCCTTGAATGCGACGCTAGTTTTCCGCTCTGTTGTTTACAGTTAAACAGTCTTAAAGTCACTCTCGACAGTGCTGTAAGCGTGACAAGCCTTTATAACCTTGGCGAAGCGAACATTACCCCGAAAGGGAGACGGGGCAACCATACCCCGTATTGGAGAGGCAATCATACCTCTCCAACCCCGCAAGGGGATTCAAGGCGATTGAAATCGCCGCGCCGTTTTCCTCTCTTGGCTCAAGCCAGTGAGTTTCCCACTTACCGAGTATTTTTATGAGTTCCCCAGCCACCGCTGCTTTCTCCGATCTCGATCCGCTATCGACTCACTCGCCAACAGTCACGAGTTCGGCGGCACCAGACACTGCTTTGGTAACGGCTGCTCAACTGCCACAAGCATCTTGGACAATAGAAGATAGTGAGAAACTCTACCGAATTCAAGGTTGGGGCGAACCGTATTTTTCGATCAATGCAGCCGGTCACGTTACAGTATCTCCCAAGGGCGATCGCGGCGGTTCCCTCGACTTGTGCGAACTGGTAGACTCTCTCAAACAGCGAAATTTGGCTTTGCCCCTGCTGATTCGATTTTCTGATATTTTGGAAGACCGGATCGAGCGCTTAAATTCGTGTTTTGCCAGAGCGATCGCTCGCTACAATTACAAAAATGTCTATCGCGGTGTCTTTCCAGTTAAATGCAACCAGCACCGACAATTAATTGAAGATTTGGTGCGTTTCGGTCAACCCCATCACTTCGGGCTCGAAGCCGGCTCGAAACCGGAATTAATGATAGCTTTGGCTACCTTAAAAAACCCAGGCGCTTTGTTAATTTGCAACGGTTACAAAGACCGCGAATACATCGAAACTGCTATTTTGGCGCAGCGGCTAGGGCAAACTTCCGTAATTGTGCTGGAGCAAATAGAGGAAGTAGAACTAGCAATCGCCGCCAGCAAAGCATTAGGAATTAAACCGATTTTGGGAGTGCGAGCCAAACTCACTACCAAAGGCGTTGGCCGCTGGGGAGTTTCCACGGGCGATCGGGCAAAATTTGGCTTGACAATTCCTGAAATTATCCGTGCAGTCGGCGAACTAGAAAAAGCTGGAATGCTCGATTGTTTGCAGTTACTGCACTTCCACATCGGCTCTCAAATTTCCTCAATTAGTGTCATCAAAGACGCCATTCGAGAAGCCAGCCACATTTATGTAGAATTAGCTAAATTGGGAGCTAATATGAACTACTTGGACGTAGGCGGTGGACTCGGCGTTGACTACGACGGGTCTAAAACAAACTTCCACGCTTCCAAAAACTACAATATGCAAAACTACGCTAACGACGTAGTAGCGGGAGTGAAAGATGCCTGCGACGAGCGCAAAATCCCGGTTCCAATTATCATTAGCGAAAGCGGGCGGGCGATCGCTTCTCACCAATCAGTGTTAGTTTTTGACGTACTCGGTACTAGCGATGTCCCCAGAGAACTACCCGAACCAGTAGATGAAAACGCGCACCAAATTCCGCGCAATCTCTACGAAATTTACCAATCCATCAGTCCCGAAAATTACCAAGAAGTTTATCACGATGCCATCCAATTCAAGGAAGAAGCCGTCAGTTTATTTAACTTAGGCTATTTGGGGATTGCGGAACGGGCGAAAACCGAACAGTTGTACTGGGCTTGCTGCGATAAGATACAGGCGATCGCGCGGCAAAATGAATACGTATCTGACGATTTGGAAGACTTAGAAAAGGTGATGGCGTCCATTTATTACATCAACTTATCGGTTTTTCAGTCAGTACCAGACAGTTGGGCAATTAACCAATTGTTCCCAATTATGCCAATTAACCGACTCGACGAAGAACCAACTCAACGCGGTATTTTAGCCGATCTCACCTGCGACAGCGACGGCAAAATCGACCAATTCATCGATTTGCGAGATGTGAAGTCGGTTTTGGAACTGCATACTCTCAAACCAGGAGAACCTTACTATTTGGCGCTATTTTTGGGAGGTGCTTATCAAGAAATTATGGGCAACCTTCACAACTTATTCGGCGATGCAAATGCAGTTCACATTCAGCTAACACCTTCTGGCTATCATATCGAACACGTTGTGAAAGGAGACACTATGAAAGAAGTCCTTAGCTACGTACAGTACGATTCAGAAAATTTGGTGGAAAGCATCCGCCGTCAGACAGAAGCAGCTTTGCAGCAAAATAAAATTACTCTTTCCGAGGCTCAACTTTTGCTGCAAAATTACGAGCGGAGTCTCAGCCAATATACTTATCTTCAGTCGTGAAATGTAGGGTGTAACTGAGATGTTGCACCACTGTCAAGAAGCCTTTTATGAACAGGCTTTCCGGCCTGTTCCACAAACAGTAGATTTTCTTGTGGAACAGGCATCTTGCGTGGGGTCGGGCGGGTTTATAGAACCTATTTGCAAGCTTTAAGGCTGTTGGCGAACCCGCCCCTACGGCTAATTGAGAATGGTGCAAGATCTCAGGTGTAACTGAGATGTTGCACCACTGTCAAGAAGCCTTTTATGAACAGGCTTTCCGGCCTGTTCCACAAACAGTAGATTTTCTTGTGGAACAGGCCGGAAAGCCTGTTCTTGAGAATGGTGGAAGATGTGAGGTGCAACCTAAGCACATTACCATAATTGAAAGCTGAGATCATAAACGTAAAAGTAGGGTGCGCTAGGCGCACCTTACCTTGAGCAATTAGCAATTAGCAATTAGCAATTAGCAATTATCCACCATGACCGAGAATTTCAGATATCGCCCGCCGCTCTTCTCCGTGTTGAGTCGGTAAAACTTGGCGAGCGTCAGTAATCAGCCAATCGAGAGCCGCCGCTTGCAAATCGATCGCAGCCCCGGTTTTATCAACGCAGTAGCGCCCGAACACCAGTTTGTCAACCAACCGCACCTCCGGGCCCAAACGGGAATACTCAAAAATCACGCTGTTTTCCACAGTTGCGCCACTGCAAAGCCAACAATTTGGGCCGATCATTGTCGGGCCGATAATTTTTGCTCCATCCTCAATGATCGTCATCCCGCCAATGTAAACAGGCCCAGTAATATCAACCTTGTCCCAGTTGACAGCTACATTCAAACCAGCGTAAATGCCGGGGCGTACTTCAATTCCCGGAATCGAAACATTTTTAACTTGTCCCAGGAGCACGCTCTGAATTGCCCGCCAATAGTCAGGAACTTTGCCGATATCCACCCACTCAAAGTCCATGCTAATCCCGTAAAAAGGCGCGCCTTCTGCTACTAGCTTGGGAAATAACTGCGAACCGATATCGTATTCCTGGCCCGAAGGGATGTATTTGAATATTTCCGGTTCAAAAATATAAATACCAGTGTTAATGTCGGTACTCAGAGCTTCCTCTACAGAAGGTTTTTCTTGGAAATCTTTAATTTTGCCAGACTCGTCTGTTACCACCACTCCGTAACTGGGAACCTCCTCGCGGGGAACCGATTTCATAACAATAGTAGCGATCGCCCCTTTTTCCCGGTGCCACTTCACAGCAGCAGTCAAGTCCAAGTCAATCAAAGCGTCGCCGCACAGCACCACAAAAGTATCGTCAAAAAACGGCGAGAAGTCCTGAATTCGTTTCATGCCACCAGCCGAACCGAGAGCCTCTCCAATCAGTTCTCCCTCCTCAATTCGCCCCTCAAAAGAATAGGCAATTTGTACCCCAAACTTTTGACCGTCGCGAAAGTAGTTTTCAATCACGTCTGCCAGGTGGGAAACATTGACCATAATCTGGTCAAATCCGTGCTGGCGCAGCAATTCAACCAAAAACTCCATCACTGGCTTTTGCAGGATGGGAATCATCGGTTTGGGTATTGTCTGAGTAATAGGACGGACGCGAGTGCCTTTACCGGCCGCCAGAATCATCGCTTTCATTATTAACTTCCTCAACCCTCTTTTAATTGATATCAACTGAACAATACAATTAGATGCTAGCGGTTGCGATCGAATCGATCGAGCACAGCAAAATCCTGACCAGTTTATAGGCGACATCGTACCAGGCTATCAATCATTTATCCCCAATTTACCTAGATTTAAGAAACCAGGAATAGGGAATCACCAAGAACTTCGCACTGCCGCTCTCCGCATTCGGGGCTCAGCAACAGAATGCCATAGAGCGAGATTCTGCCTGGAATCTTAACCGACGCAGTGGCATAGTTATTAGTTTCCCCCCAGAACCTAATACCCTGCAAGCTCAAAGCGCGCGGATTTTGAGGTCTTGGTAAAACTCCTCTTGAAGCAACTCTACTTTAGACTGAGCCGATAGCAGCAACAACGCCCAAAAAATACCCACCCGGTCATGATTTGGCAAGTGAACTTCCCCAGTCGATACCGGAGGTTCTGAATGGACAGGAGAGTGCGAGTCGTTATGATGCCAGAGCTCTAGCAATGTGTCCAAGTCCAGCCAACCCTCGTCAATTTCCGCGCCCCGCTGAGCCAGAAACCGTTCGAGTTCACTAGCAGTTTCTACGAGATTTTCTTGGTGAGCTAGCTCAAAGATAGCTTGGGCCGCTTGCGATCGCATTTTTGAGGTAGGGCGGCGCCGGGGGGTAACTGTCTGCTGCTCCATTGCTGCTTTCATTAGCTGCAACTGCTCAATCAGTTCTGGGAGTGTCACCGGGCGTTTTTGCGGTAGTTGAGCTACACCGCGACGGCGCAATTGCCGTTCTAAATGCTGCGGCAAGTGTCGCCCGCCTGAGTGCTCTGCGTCTTCTACTGCCGGCTCGTCGGCGTCGGGATTCGCGGGGGGTTCGGAGAGGACGATACTTTCTGCTTTGAGCAACACCAGCATTGAAGCGTACAAAAACGCTTGGCCGGAGTGGGACAAATCGGAGAAATCCTTACTCTGATCAGTATCGCAGGCGTTCGTAAGCTTGCTCAGACATCGATCGAACACTTCAATTACCTTAACGTCCCAAGGATCGATTTCTCCCCGTTCGGCTAGGTCAATTAAAATTGCGATCCCCTCGGAAATCGTTTCTAAGCCATCTTGGTCTCGGGAAACGGCCATTCGATTTTAGATTTTAGATTTTAGATTTTAGATTTTAGATTTTAGATTTTGGCTCTGAGAAAATCAGAGAGCATATCAAATTAATTGGCGGTCATTTCAGCATTTGTGCCCTCACTTGCTGCTATTTCTAAACTTATCGGTTCTGCACTTTCTAACAAAGGTTGTTTGCCTTCTACTTCGGCTTTATAGCGTTCAAGATTTTGTTCTAATTCCTGAATCCGCTGCTGATACTTTTAATCCAGACAATCTCCGACAATCGGCGAAAATCTGAATATAGCATACTCATCAGACAGGTCCCAGAGCATGGTGGTATCCCACAAAGCTTTGAGAAAAATCCCCAAAGCACCATTAAAATCGCGGGGTATTTCATAACCACAATTGGGACATTTAAAACTTTTAGAGCCACCCAATTTTTTGTGAATATGACCGCATTTTGTACAAGTTTTAGAAGTGTATTCTTCAGTCACCCTAACCAATCTCGAACCGTAACGATTACAGAGATGTTCTAAAGTTTGCGAGAATTGATAGAATGCCCAAGTCATCATCGCCCTCGCTGACTTAGAATTAAGTTTGCGACTACCTCTTGCCACCATTTGAGAAGTTTCAAAAGTCGGCAAATAAATGACATCGTAATTTCGAGCCAAGTAACTTGCTACTTGTTTGTGGATTTCAGACCGCAGATTTTTAATCTTCGTCCTCACCCTTTCCATAGCTTGTTTTAATCGATAGCGTAATCGAGAAAACTCGCTACCTTTTGAGCGGCTAAGTTTTGATTGCATCTGATCCAAGTGTTGACACAACCTAGCAATCTTCCCAAAGTCATGTTTCCCAAATTCACTAAAATAATTGCCATCAAATCCGGTCAAGAAACAACGCAGTCCGGGATCGAGTGCGATGGTTTTTCCACCATTTCTCGGCTCCGGGATATCCATCTCTACGGGCATATTCACGAACCAGCGTCCCTTGTTATAGGTAACTTCTACGGCTTTGTCGTACTTAACTAAGCAATAACCTTGTCCAGTCCAGAGGGGCTTTTCCAGGTGTTTGCTAGCATTAGCCATTACATGACCATTCTTGTAATCACCCGGGTCGAACTGAATTGTTTGTTTCTGGGAGCGGATTGACCTGAATCGAGCTAACTTCAGTCCGACTAAAGGATTGGGTTTTGCCTTTTTTCCTTTACCTAATTGAGCGGGCTGCTTGTCAGTCTTCTTCCAAGCTG
>NZ_JAUBTT010000207.1:3875-5004 GCF_036705125.1 Microcoleus sp. B7-D4 | reverse complement strand
AAGATTTTTTCCATCAGCTCGGATGAAGCTACTGCTTGCAGCCATGCAGCTTCTAAAAATACTTCTACAGTCACTCCTTTTTCTTTGCAAAACCTTGTCAAGTTAGCATCTATTTCTGCATCTAAAACAACAGCAGAATGGCGGCGAGTTGGCGGAATTTTCGCGAGTTCGGCTTTTAATTCCTCTAAGGTTGAATTGTCACCCGTGGTTTCTTTTGAAGGTTGGTTCGCCGGAGTTGACTGTTGGGTAATTTGTTCGCTCTCCTGTTTGGGGGCGATTAAAGTATCTTCTCGGCTTGGAACAACTGTTCGCTTGCGGTTGGAGCGAATTTGGTCGAGGATGCTGTCACTCATTGTACTTTTTGTTGTAAAAGAGACTCGATTTTGGCGAGCAGTATTTCAAAGGGATATTCTAAGTCGGGATGTCCTAATTCGCTGAGAGTTTGGCGTTTGTTAATGGCTTTTTTGTACTGTTCGGATTCTCGGATTGAAGGGAGAATTAATTCGTTTTCAACTTCGTCTTTCATTCCTTCTACGGCAAGGCGGCTCTCTAGGGTTTGAGTGTTGCCAATCCAGCGGTCGCGGAAGGGCAGCACTCCTAGTACGGTAGCGTTGGTTGCTTTGACATCTCTCATGGAGTTGAGCAAGTCGAGTGTCCGCACTAGGGAACCGTAGCCTTTGACGGAAGCTTCGGCGGGTACGATTACGGTGTCGGCGGCACCGATTGCGGTTAAGCAAATCTGCGAGCGCTGCGGGGGTGCGTCAATGATACAAAATTTGAAGGCTTCGGCAACAGGTTCGAGGCGGCGCAGCAACAGGGTAGCGCCGACGCCGCTGCTGGATAGGTAGTCGGCGGCGGCGTCAAGGCCGTCGTCGGAGGGAATTAGAAACAAGTTGTCGCTACCTTCGACTGGATAGATGCCCTCTTCGATGGGCACGGATTTTTTGAGAACTTCCAGCAAGGTGGGCTGGTTGGGTTGCAGTTCTAGCCCCAGGTAGGTGGTCAGGTTGTGTTGGGGGTCGGCGTCGATAGCCAGTGTGGGATAGCCCCGGCTCGCTAGGAGGCGGCTCAGGAATAGAGATGCGGTTGTCTTGCCCTGCCCCCCGGACAGGGACGCGATGGCGACTGC
>NZ_JAUBTT010000207.1:0-3775 GCF_036705125.1 Microcoleus sp. B7-D4 | reverse complement strand
GTGAATGCAGGTCAATCAATGCAGATAACGGCATTGGGGCAGTGCTGTTCGATGAGGGGGCGGACAACGCTCCATTCGCCCCGTCCCCCAGACCATCCAAGCTTGTAGGGAAGGAAAGGAGTTAGTTCCAATTCCAGGGATTTGTGGTGGAGTTTAGATAAACAGAGCGCCAAGGCATCGTAATCGGTATAGCGTTTCTTGCTGCCATGTAAGTTTTGACCCGCCATATTGCACACCCAAAGTTCGGGAATGGAGCTAACCCGAACCATTTGGACTTTACCGAGAACAAAACGCTTTCGACCTGCATCGGGGCCGCAGAAGCGCCGATACTCCAACTCAACCACCGGCCACTTCGCTGCAATTGAAGAGCCCAAACCAGTGTGAAGTACCCCAACGCAGCAGACCTGATGAGCAATGATACCCGTTTCGACATCACGGATGAGTTTGAGCTTCTTTTCTAGTACCATGTGCTATATGATACTAGCTCTCGTGGCTGGTGCGATCGACGGATTTGCGTCCAGACAGGGTGTTGGCTCACAGCAATAAACCAGGCTTAATCAATAATGGCTGTTTATTGTAAAGCAATTTGTGCAACAGGTTGTTGCACAAATTGCTCGTTCGGGTAAGATTCCGCAAAACTTCTCATATACAAGAGACATATGAGATGAGAAACCCTTCATCTCTTGTAAAGCTTTTGGCAAGTCGGCCACTAAATTGTCTATAACTTTCGCCACCGCGCATCCACTCCCCGTCCCACACATTTAATCCTTCCCTCATCCCGTTCTTGACGCAAAATGCGACGAATTAAATCCACAGAAACCACCGGACAACGTTGCTGTAACTCTCGCATCGAAAACTCGATGCGGCAAACTCTCAATTGCCTGTAAAACCATTGCCGTTTTCGTTCCTTTTGCTCCTCCAATCACCCCAACCCGCTGCTCAAATTCTCGATAAGCTCCCAGTAACATTACGCCTAAAAAATACTCCCACTCCTGGCAACAAGCTATGCTTCCCCTCATGCCAATTTTGAGAAGATTGGTACAAGGCATCATAATAGCTTTCTTTGGTGCGCTCCACAATTTGTTCTAAACTAATAAACTGCCCTACTTCATAACCCGCTTGATACAACAATAACAGCGTCAGCAATCTTGCCATTCGTCCGTTACCATCCAGAAATGGATGAATGCACAAAAAATCCAGAACATAACTAGCAATCAACAACAATGGTTCAATCTCACCTTCACGGGAAAATAGATTAAATTTCTCATGCAACTCTTCCATAGCCTGAGATGTGGCATAGGCGGCAACAGGAGTAAATCGCACTATTTGTCTACCATCAGTTGTGGTTGCCGTAATTAGATTTTCTGTTGTTTTCCAACAGCCACCTAAACCGACGCTAAATTGATATAAATCGCGATGAAACTGCAAAACAATATTCGGAGTAAATGGAATATAACCATAGCTAGCGTGAATTGTATTTAGCACATTCCGATAGCCCGCGATTTCCTGTTCTGAACGATCCCTTGGTGCTGTGCGTTCCGTTACTAAGAAAGCGAATTCGCGCCAGAGGAACGGTAATTCCTTCAATGCGGTTAGAAGATTCGGTACTTTGAATAATCGCAGTTTGCCGCAAAGTTTCTAGCACTTGTGGTGCTTGTTGTTTGTACAACTCCTGTTTACCTTTGTACTCCCCAATTAAGCGAATTGTCTGTAGGAGTTTTTGGGTAATCGGTTGCTGGGTTAAAAAAGTCTGTTCAAAAGATTTCATTGATTTAAAAGCACCACTGTAATAGCCATTGAGTCGCTTTGGTCTATTATATAAGTATTTTTAATATAGGTACTACCCTGGTCACAGTACCTATATTAAAGGTATTGTACCCGATTCATCTGTACTGTTTTGTGCGTCAAAGGTCGCCAACTTCCCACCGGGACTATAGTACCAATACCCTGGAATAAGGGGCTAAATGCCCAAATTAACGAACGCTATTTTCCTCCACAGACTCTAAAGATGCGTGTTCAAAAGGCGCGGTGCGTGTTTAAAAAGGCGCGGCGCGCGTTTAAAAGGCGCGGTGCGTGTTTTCCCGCTATGAAACAACATAATATGACGCGCGGCCTTGACCCTCTAATTTCAACTGGTTGGCATCAGTCAACTTCCGCAGCAGGCGACTAGCTTGGTCTTCGCTGATACGACAAAGTTCCACAGCTTCTTTTCTGGTAATTCTGCCGTGAGTCCTTACATATTGAAGCACCATTTGCTCTTGCTGAATGGGTTCAAAGCCAGCTTGCCGAACGTAATCAGCGGATTGTCCCAGTTCTCGGTAAACTAAGGGGCTAAGGGTGTAGGTGCGTCCTTTTTTGACGCCACGCGCTTCTACCAAACCAGCTTCAACTAATCGTTCTAACACGCTGCGGGCGATCGCTTCATCTCGCTGAATGGCACGGGCGAGAGTAGCCGTGTCTAACCGTCTTTCTTGTCGCAATTGTCCTAAAGCGATTAAAGAGTCAACGGGGAGTGGGCTTTGACGGCGATTTTCCTCTTCAATCACTACGCGCAACAGTCCTAAGTCGGCTTCCCCCCCTGGCAGTCTGACGGCAACTGAATGAGAGTTTGTGCTTCGATAATCAGGGGCGGATCTTCCGTAGCGCAATAACCCCTGATAGATTAAATCTACACCGCGCCCAGTTCGTTCGGCGAGTCCGATGCGTTTAATGGCATCGGCTAGAAAGGGGTTTCTCGGTCGGGGTTCTACGACTAGCAAGTTATCCAAACTGACACCTTCAACAAAACCCCCTGGGTTGCTGATGGTAATTCCGTAATCTTCCCAGCGGATGTGAACGGCTCCCAATTTAGTGTAATCTCGGTGGATGAGGGCATTGACTGAGGCTTCGCGAAAGGCGCGGCGATCGTAGTTGGGAACGGGGACGCGAAATAAACCGATTTGCACTTCATCTTCTTCGACACGCACCTCGAACTGTTCCATGACTCGCTCAAACAGTTTTAGTAGGGGGGTGCGGTAAAAATCATTGACTCGCACTTGGGTGCCTTCGAGGACTTGAAAGGCGACTTCGTGGGTGGGTAAGTGTTCGCGGAGGGCGCTTTCTCGTCCTAAAATCAGCATTCCGGCGACGGTGGGGAAGCGAATTCCATCGGTAGAACGCACGAACCCTAAAGCGCCGTCTAGTTCTTCATCAGTTAAGGATAGCAGAGTACGATCGCCACCATATCGCTCTATTAATTGTCGCAGGCGTTCGCGTTCCAGGGGGTCGAAGTCGGTGACAGACGATCCGGTGACGGGTAATGAGGAGTAATCGAGAACGCCTAAGTCTGACTGGCGAGTGGCAAATTCATAGGGATAAAAGGGGACGCATTGGGGTGTTCCGTCTACTTGCAGGCGGCGGCGTTGTAGGAGTCCGTCAGAGGTGGCGACGATGCGAGCTGATTTGGGGACTTCTATGCAGGCAATGGTTTGACCTGCTTCTAGCAACGCTGTAACGCGCACGCTGACTGGGGGGTTGGTGCGGTTGCCAATCATGGCTGCCAAGGTGGACAGGTTTTGGTGTTGGGGGTGCAAACCTGTTATTTGACCGTCATCTTCAACGCCGAGGTAAATGGAGCCACCGTCTGTATTGGCAAGGCAGACGACGGTTTCAATCAGGTCTTTGTCTGGCAGGCGAGTGCGATCGCTCTTAAACTCGACGGTGAGGGATTCTTGTTCGGGAATCGTGCGATTCATTTAACAATATAAAATAGGGGCGACCAGACGGCATTTACAAT
>NZ_JAUBTT010000050.1:0-62465 GCF_036705125.1 Microcoleus sp. B7-D4 | reverse complement strand
AGTTACGAAAGTGGCGGGGGAACTCCGTCACTCAAAAAAGCCTTTGAAAAAAAGGAAAAAGAAGCCTGCGGTCTAACGGTAATCCGTTGACCGTCAGGTTCGTTCACGCGGGCAAATCTGCAAAACTGCTAACATTTACCAGCGCTAAATCGGGACAAGTCCGTTTGATCAAACCTGTGAGAACTTTGCCGGGGCCAATTTCCACTACGCGATCGATTCCTTGTTGCGGCAATTGCAGGGAAATTTCTCGCCAACGCACGCCTTTGGTCATCTGCTGAGTCAACCGCTGCTTTAAAGTGGCTGCGCTGGTAGTGGCTGACGGTTCTGCGTTCGAGAGAACCAGCATTTTAGCATCGGAAAACCTTGCAGACTTTAAGGCTACTTGAAACTCTGCAGCCACTGATGCCATCAGCGGAGAGTGAAAGGCACCGGAAACATTCAATTTAACAGCGCGTTTGACTTTGATTTTGGCAAGCAAATCTTCTACTGCAGCGGGCGTTCCAGAAATCACGACTTGTGCTTCGCTGTTGTCGTTTGCCAGCACCACGTCTCGGCTGTATTGAATTTGCAATTCTAGTTCCTGCCTGTCGAACCCGATCAAAGCCACCATTTGCCCGCCGGAGGCAGTGTCCATGAGTTCGGCGCGACGTTTGACTAAGCGCAATCCGGTTTCAAAGTCAAAGACGCCTGCTGCGTAGAGGGCAACGTATTCTCCTAAACTGTGACCGGCAACTACCGCTGGTCGATCGCTTTTTTCTCGCATTAAGTCGGTCAAAATACTTTCTACTACGAACAAGCAAGGCTGAGTGTAGAGAGTCCGAGATAGTTTTGCTTCTTCTTTTTGGCAAACTTCCGGGACAGACCAGCCTAAAATTTCTTTAGCGAGCTCAAATTTGGCTTTGGCTGTTGGCAAGTTTAATAAGTCTGCACCCATCCCGATCGCCTGGGAACCTTGTCCGGGAAATACCCATGCTGTTTTAGTCATTTTTCCGGTAATCTGCTAATTGGTGGTTGCTAATTGGTGATTGCAAAAATTCTTTCTTTCCCGCTTCTAAGTTCGCTCGCTGGTATCCGCTATCTTTCGGTTAACGAACTATCTACTCGCGACTCATAATTATAACATCTAACTGCGATTTTTACCAGGTTTATTTTTTTTTGCTACTTTAATCTGATTAATAGGGGTAGCACAATTTTCAAGCTTCAAGCCGGGGAAAGTCGATCGAAGAATAGAGGATTTTCAATCTCAGGGCGGACTTGTCAAGAACTCCTGTCCCGAGGGAGTACGGCTGCGCCCCTTGCCCTATGTATGGCTTGTTAAAGGATTTGTATTATGCAGCGGTCGCACTCCCCACAATCATTAGCCAAAGTTTAAAGCCACAAAACATTATACCAGTTCCCAAAAATAATGAAACTGCTTTAGCAGCTCCAAACCCATAGTTCCTCAGTAATTCCCAATCGAAAATCGAAAATCGAAAATCGAAAATGGTATTACCTTCCCCATTGAAAAATCGCAGCCCCCCAAGTCAAACCAGCACCGAAACCAGCAGCAGCAATAGTATCGCCCGCTTTAACTTTACCCAGACGCACGGCTTCGTCTAAGGCAAGGGGAATTGAAGCCGCTGAGGTATTGCCGTAATTCGCCAAATTGCTGATTACTTTTTCGGGGGGAATCTTTAGCCTTTGGGCAACTGCATCGAGAATCCGCTGATTGGCTTGGTGCAACAACAGCCAGTCTATTTCAGCAGCGCTAATATTTGCCCGAAACATAGCTTTTTCTATGACTTCCGGCACTTTTCTCACGGCAAAGCGATAGATTTCTTGACCGTTCATTGTGATGGGATGAAATCCGCCAACTCCGACGCTGACGCCCTCAATTAATTCTTTTGACTCGGCTTTGTAAGCCAAATTGAGAGACGAATTTTGCGTGCCGTCGCTGCGAATTTCAAATCCCAAAAAGGAATCGACTTCTGAAGCTTGCAATACCACCGCACCTGCACCGTCTCCAAATAGAATGCAAGTACCCCGATCCGACCAATTCACCCAGCGAGACAAAATATCTGCTCCGATTAGCAAAACATTTTGATACACCCCTGTCCGAATGAACTGCGAGGCTGTCACTAAACCAAAAATAAAGCCCGAACAAGCTGCTGTCAAATCAAAAGCCACAGCTTTTGTTGCGCCCAACTGATATTGAATTTTACTGGCAGTGCCAAACAAATCGTCAGGACTTGAGGTCGCCAAAATAATTAAATCGATATCTGTCGGCGAAATTTCTGCCATTGCGATCGCCTGAAGCGATGCCTCGGACGCTAAATCGCACAAAGAAGTGCGGGCGTCCGCCAGCCTGCGGGAGCGAATACCCGTCCGCGCCCCAATCCACTCGTCAGAAGTTTCTACAATCTGACTCAAACCGTTATTATCCAGCGAAACCTGCGGTGTACAAGAACCGCTACCTGTGACGGCAATGCCGTACCCTGATTGCTGCAACATTCCTCTCCATTTATGAGCGATCGAGCGAGAAATTAAAAATTAAAAACTACCAATTAAAATTATTTTTTAAACTGCTGAAATTACTTTTTTTTAAGCAAAACAGTTGGTTTAAGCTGACATTTTTAATTTTACATTTTTAATTTTTAATTCCTACTTACTGCCTCTAATTCACAGCTTCTTGTTCCAGAGCGCTTTGGTTGTTGGACGATCGAATTCGCTCCAGCACTTGGTTGTCAATAGCCTCCTTCGCCAAACGAATGGCATTGAAAATCGAGCCAGCTTGAGACGAACCGTGGCTGATAATGCAAACTCCAGCAACGCCCAATAGCAAACCGCCGCCGTGTTCAACGTGGTCTACCCGCTGCTTAAATCCTTGCAAGCTTTTTTGCAGCATAGGGTCGTTAATTTGATGTTGGAGTCCTTTGACCAACTCTTCCTTAAGCACCTGGACTACGACTTCGCCCACTGCTTCCGCAAACTTCAACAACACGTTGCCGACAAACCCGTCGCAGACAATCACGTCGAATTTCCCCGACAGCACGTCGCGGCCTTCGGCATTGCCCACAAAAGGAATGTTCGGGTTGTCCACCAATAACTGGTGGGTTCGCACGGCTGCGTCGTTGCCTTTAGAAGGTTCTTCGCCAATGTTGAGCAGGCCGATTTTAGGTTCGGTGACGCCCAGCACGCACTGGCTGTAAATAGTTCCCATAAGAGCGAACTGCTCCAAAAATTTGGGGCGGCAGTCCACATTAGCGCCGACATCGAGAATGAGTACAGCGCTGCCCGGTATCATTGTCGGCAAAACCGCACCGATCGCAGGGCGATCGATTCCGGGGAGCCGGCCCAACCTGAGCAGGGCAGCAGCCATTGCCGCGCCGGAGTGACCGGCTGACACCACAGCATCAGCTTGCTGCTGCTTTACCAAGTTCATCGCTACGTTAATCGAAGCGTTGGGCTTGCGTTTGAGGGCACTCAAAGGTTCTTCGTGCATTTCGATCGCTCCTTCAGAAGGAACGATTTCTAGCTGACCTGTAGAGACGCGGCCGATCGCGTCTTGTTGCCGGAGCGAGTCTTCTATTTGCTGTGGGTCGCCCACAAGCAAAATCTCTACGCCTAATTCTTCTTGTGCCTTAAGCGCTCCAGCTACAACTTCGGCGGGGGCATGATCCCCACCCATAGCGTCTATTGCAATTCTTGCGCGTGTCGATCCCATTGACCAATGTTTGAGAAACACTAAAAATTCTACCAGGAAGTCAGGAGCGTGAATCCACAAGTCTGAATAAAGAATTACAATTGGCGATCGCCCGATCGGACAATTCTTATTTCCGGCTACTCTGATAGAACTTGTTTTGTCACTACTTTACTATTTTTGACGGCATATTGAAAAAATCAATGAAATAGTTTACATGGCCGCAAGCACTTTAGTCCGGGAACGCCGGATTCATCCGTGGAGCGAGAAAAAAGCTCCCCATCCTCATCACTTGCCCCTGGATTTATCAGTGGGAGCGCTTTCTTCAATCTGAAATCTAAAATCTAAAATCTAAAATCGATTGACTTTAGGAGTAAAAAATGCTGGATTTATTTAGCTCAGGGATGATGTCTCTGTGGCTGGACATGGCTGGGGTAGGCAGTGCCGCGCCTAATGCTGCGTCCGTGCTGGCTTGGCGGGGAGGGATACCTGGGTTAGTGGTGGCCCAAGATTTGGCTTTTGGGGGAATAAATGCGGCAAATCCAGACTTGCCCGCAGAAGCGACGGTACGGGAATATTTAAAAGAGTTGAAAGACAAAAACCTGATTGATGGAAATCAGGGAATTTGGGTGCAAGCGGGAATGGTGCCGCTGGTAAGTCAGCAGGGGAAGACGCTGATGCCTGGGGCTTCGCTGACTAAGATTGCGACTTCTCTGGCGTCGCTGGAGACTTGGGGCCCGGATTATCAATTTGAAACGCGGTTCCGAGCAACGGGGCCGATTAGCAATGGGGTATTGCAAGGAGATTTGGTGGTCAGCGGCGGGGGCGATCCGCTGTTTGTGTGGGAGGAGGCGATCGCCGTGGGCAATGCTCTCAATCAAATGGGTATCGAGCGCGTGGCGGGCAATTTGGTGGTGACAGGCAATTTCCGCATGAATTATCAGTCCGATCCTTTGGTGGCGGGGGAGATACTGCGGCAAGCTCTTGAGGGTAGCAATTGGCCTGCGGACGTGGTGGCAATGTATTCTAAGATGGCTCCAGGAACTAGAAAGCCGCAAGTAACGGTGGCCGGCAGCGTCATTGCTGAGAAATTTGTGACTTCGGGGCGTTTGCTGCTGAAGCGCCGATCGCTTCCTTTAGCCGAAATTCTCAAGCAGATGAACGTCCACAGCGATAATGAAATAGCTCAGATGCTGGCCGACGATTTGGGCGGGGCAAAAATAGTGCAGCAGCAAGCGACTTGGGCTGCGGGGGTGCCGGAGGAGGAACTTCAATTAGTTAACGGTTCGGGACTGGGAGTGGAAAATCAGATGTCTCCGAGGGCGGCTTGCGGGATGATGCAGGCGATCGGGCGCAACCTTCAGACGACTGGGCTGACAGTTGCTGACTTGTTTCCGGTGTCCGGGCGCGATAAAGGAACTTTGGAATACCGACACATTCCGCGATCGGCTGTGGTGAAAACTGGTACTTTGGACACGGTGATTGCTTTGGCTGGAGCTATACCCACGCGCGATCGGGGTTTAGTTTGGTTTGCAATTATTAATCGCGGCACCGATTGGGACTCTTTGAGAGCGCAGCAAGATATATTTTTGCAAAAATTGGTGCAGCAATGGGGAACTGCATCGATTTTACCAGTAGCAATTACACCGCACATTGACGGCGCCAGACCTGCCTTGGGGGCAGCAAATCGTAGCGATATTTTGGTCGGAGGTTAAGAAATAGGGGTTGAGTTGGGGTTCGAGGAAGGAGCACTGACAAAATAGCTTAGAATTGGAACAAGACTATTGTGCAAGAAGATGATCAAACTGCGATTGAAGAGATACGGGAAAAAACGCGAGACCAGCTACCGGATTGTAGCGATGAACAGCTCTACTCGCCGCGACGGCCGTCCCCTAGAAGAGCTCGGCTATTACAACCCCAGAAATAACGAAACCAGGCTGGATGTTCCAGCGATTGTCAAGCGCCTGCAAGACGGCGCTCAGCCAACTGACACCGTGCGTGACATCCTGAGAAAAGCCCATGTATTTGAACAAGTCGGAGCCGGAGCTAACGTTGAATCCAGCACAGCAACAGTCAGCTAGTCCCAACTATGCTGGACTGGTTAAGTTTTTAATTGGGCCTTTTTTAGAGACCCCCGGCTCTTTGCGGGTTGATTGCGAACTGCACCCGCGCCAATCGCGGGTCTGGGTTAGGCTTGCTTTTGAAGATCCGGACAAAGGCCGGGTTTACGGTAGGGGTGGACGCAATATTCAGGCAATTAGGACTACGCTCGAAGCGGTGGCGCAGACGGCGGGTCAGTCCCTCTACTTAGATATATACGATGGTGAAGCGGGCGATCGTGGATCTGGCCCGCCCAGGGGCGATCGCGATCGCCCGGATCGCGACCGCCCAGATCGTGGCTCGCGGGAGCCGCGAGGCGACTTCCGACCCCGGACGCCACCTCCGTCGCCGAGTCCCTTGGCTAGCAGAACTCCGAGAGAACAACCTCGCCGTACTAACACACCTACGTTTAGAACGAGCAGAAATACTCCCGGTTATTAACCAGGGCTGTTTCATTCTCGGTAGGGGCCGTGCCCCCGTGCCGGCCCTCTTGGTCTGATCTGCTGATCGAATCCTCTAGGTCGGGGGTAGGCACGGGGAGTAGGGGTAGCACTACAAGAGTCAAAATTCATGTTTTTGGTGAGAATGAAACAGCCCTGCGGTTATTAACTAACTGCAGAGCCAAGAAAGAATTTTAGATTTTAGATTGCCTGTTGTAGACTTTGTATTACAAGCTCCGTTTGGTTTGAAATTGCCGGTTTTGCGATCGGAAACAAATGTAAAATTTAAAATTTCAAATGTCAGCGGCATCAGGTTAATCTAAGATCTAAAATTTCAAATCTAAAATCTAAAATTGCCTGACTTAATAGAAGGGAGATTTGATTTGTGCCTCAAGCACCAAACTCATTTGGGAGCTAAATCTAAAAGACGCCTTAGATACTAGGTAAAACCTAGTAACGGGCGTCTTTTTGTTCGCAAATAGTGACGGGTTGAACGTTTAGTTGTTAACTTTTAATTGCTTATTTGGAGGAGATTATGTTGGCATGAATGAAAAACTAACAATAGAGTTACCGAGCACTCAAAGTGCAATGTCGCTGGCCGGTAATCAAGAAGAAAACCTGAAAATGATCTCTAAGCAAACCGGTGCTACCCTGGTAATGCGAGGGCAAGAACTGCTGATTTCTGGCACAAAAAGTCAAGTAGAATTGTGTCATAAATTAGTGCGATCGCTCTCCGACTATTGGAAATCCGGCAAAAATATTACCGGAGTTGAAATCCAGACGGCGCGCCAAGCTTTGGATAGCAACCGCCAAGGCGATTTACAAGACTTGCAGCGAGACGTTCTCGCCAGAACCCGTCGCGGCGAAGAAATTAGAGCCAAAACCTTCAAGCAGCGGCAATACGTCCAAGCAGTACGCACGCACGACCTGACATTTTGCATTGGCCCCGCTGGTACTGGCAAAACATTTCTAGCAGCTATTTTCGCCGTGCAAGCGCTGTTGAGCAAGCAGTACGAACGGCTAATTTTAACAAGGCCAGCCGTGGAAGCTGGCGAAAAATTAGGGTTTTTGCCGGGAGATTTGCAGCAAAAAGTCGATCCATATTTGCGCCCGCTTTACGACGCCCTGCAAGAAATGATCGACCCTGAAAAAATGGCCGATTTAATGGAAAGAGGCTTGATCGAAGTAGCTCCTTTAGCTTATATGCGGGGGCGCACTCTCAGCAATGCTTTCGTAATTTTGGACGAAGCTCAAAATACGACGCCGGCTCAGATGAAAATGGTGTTGACTCGTCTGGGCTTTCGATCGAGAATGGTAGTAACGGGGGATATCACTCAAACAGATTTGCCGCCAAACCAACAGTCGGGATTGTCAGTCGCCCAAAACATTCTACGCAACGTTGAGGGCATTGCTTTCTGCGAATTCTCTCAGGCGGATGTGGTGCGACATCCTCTAGTGCAGCGGATTGTCGCTGCTTATGAACTGCACGAAACATAGTCAGTAGTCATTAGTCATTAGTCAGTAGTCATTAGTCAGTAGTCATTAGTCAGTAGTCATTAGTCAGTAGTCATTAGTCATTAGTCATTAGTCATTAGTCATTAGTCATTAGTCATTAGTCAGTAGTCATTAGTCATTAGTCATTAGTTGTTGGTTGTTAGTTATTGTGGTTTTTAATTACCAATAATCAATGCCCAATGCCCCATGCCCAATGCCCCATGCCCAATGCCCCATGCCCCATGCCCCATGCCCAATTCCCCATGCCCAATACCCAATTCCCAAATTAAATTATGCCTAATCTGAAAGAATTCTTAGAAGCTTGCGAACAATTGGGCACCCTGCGTTTAATCGTGACTAGCAGCGCGGCTGTGCTGGAAGTGCGCGGTTCAATTCACAAGCTGTTTTATGCGGAGTTGCCGAAGGGTAAATATGCCAATATGCACGCCGAAATATTTGAGTTTCACCTAAATATGGACAAAATAAAACAGGTGAAGTTTGAAACGGGTGAGGCGAAAAGAGGCAATTTCACTACTTATGCAATCCGTTTTCTCGACGAACAAAATGAGGCTGCTTTGAGTGCGTTTTTGCAGTGGGGAAAGCCAGGGGAATACGAACCCGGACAGGTGGAAAATTGGCACGAATTGAAGGAGAAATACGGGGAAGTTTGGGAACCTGCACCTGTTGAGGCGCTTTAAAAAATCGGCTTTTCCATCTTTGAATTGCATATTGGGGGCGGGTAGGATGCCCAACCCCTAATCCCCACAAGCAGAACATTTATTTTTGTGGAACAGGCATCTTGCCTGTTTATGAAAATGGTATAAAATATGATGTTTAACTGATTTGTTGTCTAATTTTTGAATTAATGAACCGCAGAGGGCGCAGAGAACGCAGAGAAGAGAAAGAGAGACAGAAAATTAGTTGTTTGAATGTAATTGGGTATGAAGGTAATTTGGGCTTTTTGTCTGGTTTTGGCGGTACTTCTGTGGGGTGGGGCTGCGATAGCGGGGGTTTTGGGCGATCGCATATCAAGTTTTCCTAATTGGGAAAGCAAGCCTCCTATCGCTGTAGCTAAGGGAGATTTGGTATATCCCGACTGGATGGCCGGCAATTGGAATGTGGCGAGCACTTTGGTGGATTTAGCCGCTCCTTTAGCGCCAAATATTGTGACGCCTGGGTTTGAAAGCAACCGCCAGTATTTGCAGCATCCAGTATTATTTAAAGTGCGATTTCAACCTGAAAAAAATATTGGGTTAATTTCTAATTATACATTTAAAAATGCTCAAAAGATTGTAGCCGATCGCACTTTTAACGGTTTGAATATTGCCAAGGCTTATTTAGGCGATCGTGGCGTACTTTCGGTGAAAGTCGATCCGACCAATCCCAACCGCCAAATTACTGTTTTGAAAGGGGAACGCCAACTAATTTCGATTGTTACCAGTCGGGGAACTGAGACGCCGAATCCTCGCGAGTTTGTGTCTACAGAGATTTCTCAGCAGATTTTTCGGGGAGAGTCTGATATTTATTTAAACGAGGTGGAAACAACAACGGCTTATCGAGTTGTTGCAGGCGGGAAAAATGGCGATTCTGCGGGTAAAAGAATTGAGGCGGATCAGGTGACAGCGATTTATTTGTCGCCGCAAGACCCGGATTATTTTGCGGCTGGCGGGCATCCTGTGGCTTTGTACCGATATCGGTTGGAGTTGGTGCGGGCATAATTAAATTGTCATCTCGATCTACCTAGCGATCGACTTTGTTCGGCCCTGTCTCTGGTTTCATCAGCTTGGCTAATAACCCTCATCAGTTTAACTGTCGCTATGTTGGGAGTTGCTGGTGTCTTCGGTGGTTCTTTGTTCTCCGCCGTGCACGGTTCTTTGGTAACATCTTCCTTGTGACAGTGACGAGTGGTGGAATTGATACGCTGGAAATCTATCGTCGGGTTGGAGTGCAGGAGGTTTGGTTTTGGGAGGATGGTGTAATTTGGGTTTATTGCTTGCGTCCAACGGGATATGAGTTGGTGAGTAAGAGTGAACTGTTGGCCAAGTTGGATTTGCGATCGATCGAATTCTATTCGCGTATGGCCGACCAATATGATGCGGTGAATGCTTTTATGCGATCGTTGTAGAATAGAAAAGAGTAATTCTGTGGTTTAATTGCTTTGCGATCGGGTGAAATTACCCATAGCTTATATAAGATTTAACTTGCACTGAATGTATGCTTTGAATACGGGATTGAGGAAAAAGAGCGATCGCCCTCCTACTAACACTTTTTCCACTAAGCCGCGTCGCGCTAAAGATTGTATGGCTTGCCAAAATTCTGGTTGGGATAATTCACTCTCAGTAGCTTTTCGGGAAATATCTACACTTTCATTTTGAGTTGCTAACCAGTATAACGCCTTTTTTTCGGAGTCTGATAAACGCTCTAGGTGAGATTCTAAGATGGGTTCTAAGTCACCTAAAAATAAATCATTTACATCGGACAAAAACCGGGAAACGCTACCATCAAATAACTCCAAAATAGTGGCAGCAATTATATTTAGCCAGGAAGGATGACCTTGATAAAGGGCGAGCAAGTCTGACCATTTTTCCTCATCGACTAATCCTTTTTGTTGGAAAATTTCTGTGGCTTGTTGTCCTAACCCTTTGAGGTGTAAGCTTCGCGTGGAGAGGTTTTCGGCTTCTAAATTCGCGATTTCTTTGGGTTTTTCCCAACTGAGGAGGATTAAACAACTCTGATGGGAGGATGTGGCAATTTGTTTAAAAAATTTGCCATAGTCTTCATAGCCTGCTAAATATTGACCTGCTAATTGACTGCTACTAAAAATATTCTGTACGTCATCAAGAATGACTAGACAGCGAGAAGATCGGAAATAATCGATGATTGTGGGTAATGGGGGTTGTTGCGATCGCCCAAAAAACTGCTTGAGTTCGGTTTGGAGGGTTGAAAGTGTGGGAGTGTTGGTGAGGCTTAACCAAATAATATAATCAAATTCGGTTTGAATTTGTTCGATGAGTTTGAGGGCGATCGCACTTTTGCCAATTCCACTTAAGCCGTAGACGGTAATCAAGCGGGTGTGGGCTTGTAAAATCCATTGTTTGAGGGTGGAGAGTTCTGAGGTGCGATCGTAAAAGTAAGGGAGTTCGGGTGCGTCTGTTAAATCGATTATGGGCGATCGGGCTTGATTTTGGGGAGAATCTGGGGGTGAGGGCGATCGCTGCTTGGCCTCTTCTGCATCTTGCCTTTTTTCTCCACAGATATTGATATGAGTTCTATTAATTTTACTATTAACAATCTGTGAAGAGTTACCAAAATTGTAAATACTAGATACTGCTTTGCTTTCTAAAATAGAGCGAACATTAGATTGTTTAATATCGTCTCCCAATATGTCAGAAAGCATCTTCCATAATTTCCTAGAAACTTGTTTAATATGATCTTCACTACGATTGCACTTTTTAGCTATCTTATGATATTTCTCCCCCTCCCAAACTTCTTTTAAGATAGAGCTTTGTAATGAATCAATATGTTTTCCCGTCTTCACAAATACTTGCTCGTCAGTCCATTGTAAAACCTCTTGGATGTCCATACCTAAAAGGGGGTTGAGTTTTGGTCGTCACACTATATCACACTTTATCACACTTTATCACACCTGGAAAACTAAATAACACTTTTTCTTCTTAATAAATTTTTAAAAAAAAGGTAACTGTACACTAAATAACACTTTTATGAATAGCCAAAAATACATTTTCATATTAAATTACGATCAGGAGAGATATAAGGAATATAGTAGAAGTTTATAAGTTATCAAATGCTCTGGAGGAAATATGACACCGTTTAACTGGTTTGCCAAAGATGCCTCTCAAGGAGAGCAGAAACTCACTTCTGGGGATGTGCAGCGGATAGTTGGCGAATTTAATAAATGTTTGCCACGCATTCTGGGGACACCTGAAGTTTTAGAGGGGATAACCTTTGAGGAGGCTATCAGTTATTTCCAGAGCGATCGTCCAGGAACTCCTAATTTAAAAAAAGGAGCAATTATTCGCCAAGAGCATCCCGAAGGGCAAATTTTAGGACAGGTGTTTTTAGACGAAAAGAATAACCTTGTTTGTCATTCAAATGGAATACCTTATGGTCGTCAGTTGATTGCCAAAAAGCTAGATCAAAAATTAACTGATGTCTTGGGCGCTCAAGAATTAGTGACCATTGAGTTGAAGGCTAAAGAATCTGGTGAATCTCAGCTTACTGAAGAACCTACTCAAAAATCGCGGATTGTCAAAATTTCTAAGATAGTTAGTATCATTATTTGGTCGATTATAATTCTAATTGTATTCATCCCGTTACTGGGACGATTAGTTATGAGTCAGGCTTTGGCGGCAGAATTAACCTCTCCTCCCTCCCTAGAAGTTACTCAATCTCTAGTGGCCTTTGGTGGAAGAGAAGAAGCTTTCAAAAAAGCTGTGAACAGTGCCAATCAAAGTGCTAAACAATATGCTAACAATGAATTGAATCGGTGGGAAGCTGATTTAATAAATCGAATTGATACGGATTTTTTAAATTGGTATTTTAATTATTTTAATCAGAAACAGCAAGAATTTGGTGTTCTTTTTCAATATATAGGCGAGAATGTTATGAATGGGTTTAATCCGACTATAGTCAATGAAAAGATTGCCAAAAGCATAAATGACAATATTCAAAGAGAATTTTCGAGGAGAGTATTGCAAGCAAATTCAGCCGAGATGAAATTTCATACCATAGTAATCGATACGGCTAATTTTTATATTGAACAATTATCTAAGGAGTTTGATGATGTACCAAAAATGTATACAATTCCCCAATCCGACTGGGTTAAATATTTAGAAGGTATAAATTTTAGGCTACAAAATGAACGAGGAGATGAAGTATCTTTAGTAAGATTTGTAGGTGCTGCTGGAACTGCTAAAATTACGGCTACAATTGCTGCTAAAGCAGGTAGTAAAGCTGTAGCTGCTCTTTCTGCGAAACTAGGCAGTATGATTGAGCCTACCCTTGCCATAGGTTTAATCGCTTGGGATTATTGGGATTATACGCAAGGAGTTAAAGAAGACAAGCCCCGTTTGCGTGAAGATTTAGTCAACTCTTTACATGACATTAAAAAATCTATTTTGAGCGAACCCGAACATAGTGTAATGTGGGTGGTCAATGAATTATAGGAACAAATTAAAAACAATGTTTGGCAGGCGAAATTTCCGGCTTAAAAGTTTAGAATTGATATGCTTTCTATTTACATAGCAGTTTTACGCTGCGTCAGGGAAAATAAATCTCCAATTGGAGAATAGGACTTGCCCTGACGCACTGTTATCCACCTTTAACTAGCGAGGCCCAGCTTCAATAGCAGAATTAGCTATTTGAACTAGCGTTTCCTCTCGCCCATTCTTCATCGTTACTCGATACAAAACGCCTTGATACTGCCATTCAACTAAGGCCGTGCAGTAAGCACCGCAGCCATTAGAAAAAACTCCTTGTGTTCTGCCGGCTAATTGAATGGTTTTGAATTCACTCCTGAATCCTCTAGGGGGTGGTTGGGCTGGTTCTCCACCTCTTTCTGCTGAGATACTCCCGATATAGCAAGGCGTACTGCTGCAATTAGGTATGTGGCCCATGTCAACACTATAGCCATTTGTTTCTACTCGGTTTTTTAAGTAAATTTTTTCTGAGAATGGAAGCTGACTGGGGAGAAAAATTGGTACTCTTGTCTTACCTTCAATCTGCGATAGAATTTCACGAACTGGAAAAGAAATACTCGATCGAGAATTACCTCCTTCAGAATTAGCAGACTGAGGGCGAAACCCTTGCACAAAATTCGTCCACCGCTGAATTTTATTACCAGTAATATCTAAAATTGGAATAGAACGAGTCCTCGATATTGGCCGCCCCGCCTCCCCCTGAGAATATTCGATCGCAGTACGCTCTGGTTTCCCTAAACCATAAGTATTAGCAATATCGCTAGCCAATTGACAGTTGATTCTGAATTGCCCCATGTCAATTTTACCATTTCCAGCGAAGTAATACCAAGTCCTACCGCCAGCGTTGGGTATCTCCTGACAGTCCGAATATGTCACCTCAAACATCTTGGCAATATGCACGTCATAGAGGCGCAACTGACCCCCATAAGCAGATTTTGTGGTATTGGTTTCTGACACCGTAAGGGTATAAGTTCCTTCCGCGTGTTGCAATCTCATGGGAACTTGTGTTTGAGCGATCGCCTCTGGTATCCTCTGAATGGGAGTTCCCAAAACCCAACTCAAAGTAATAATAGCAAAGCTGCTTAGGAATAGTTGTTTTACCCCTCTCATTTGTTCCTATAAAACTATTGGATAGTTGTATTATAGAGCCTTAGTTTAACCGAAGCAGGACTTACCTGCGTTGAGGCCAAGAAACCGGGTTTCTGCGATAATTTACGCATCGTCACCCAGATTTAGGAAGAAACCCGGTTTCTGACTACCCACGAGAAAACCCAAAATCCAAGAAACCGGGTTTTTGCGACAATCTCGGAATTCCCACGCCCGATTTTGCAAAAAAAACCGGTTTCTGACTCCACAAAATTATTTTTACATAGCAGTCAAAAAATTAGAGGTTTTCCCAATCACTAATATCAACTTTAGCCTGTCCCAAAATTTTAGCTAAAAAGTTGGCACTGATATCACCTTGATGAGGATTGGGGATGGTAATGCGAAGGTTATCTTTCAACATGAACTGATGCCTTTTTCCCGAATAGGGGCCGTCAAATCCCAGTTGTTTTAGGTAATAAATTAAGTCTCGACGTTTGATTGGTTTTAAAGGGGGCATCAGGCGACTTCTTTAGTAATTGTCAGGTCGATATTATCAAGAACTGGTAAAGGAAGTTTCAGGGTGAGACCAAGTAAAATCCAGTCTTCCAATACCTCTTGCAATTCTTCTCGACAAGCTTCGAGACTTACAGCATTTGCATAGACTCCCTCACAGATAGGAATTTCTCCGTAGAAAGTCCCATCATCAGGGAAAATTTCATACTTAGCTTGCTTCATCGCAGCTTGGATGTATTTAGTTAACATATTAAAGCAATCTCCTTTTGGGATTTTTAGCTGATGACGTTATGATAGAGTGCGATCGCACTTCTTCAACAATCTCGACCAACCTCATGGGATAAAAAGCCGACTTACACCCATATAAGTATTAAGATCAATCACAATTTCAACCAGACGAATTGCACAACGCTGCCGATATTCAGAGTCATTCAACAAGCGATCGGCATCGCCAATAGTAATCACGGGTAATGATTTAGAAGTAATTTCCTCGCGCATCACTTGTTCCAGAGAGTTATCGCCCTTCATACTCCGATTCGCTGTCAATAAAATCATCGGGTTTGATTGAGCCAACCGCCAAACTACCCGATCGTCACTATCGATCGGCAGGCTCATTTCATCAAAGGTGATAAATCGAATGAGAACCCAATCTAGCCAGCCACTACTCACAATGCTACCTGAGAGAAGTACGGCGTGTCCTCTCAAATTATGATCGACTAAAAAATTCATGGCTGAGACTTAAGTTTGGCTTTTGCTGCTTGAAGTTTGGCTCGAATAGCTTCTTCACCAGGTTTGGGTGGTTGGGCGGCAATTCGGGCAATGAGATCGCGATTTTTTTCTTCATAGTACAGCCGCAGTTCTTCAGCTTCTTTAAGAACCATTTGATACTCAGCTTCAACATCAGCTCGATTTGCCTCAATATAAGTTAAAGCCGCATTAATTTGTTCCTCTGTAAGGTCAAACAATCCCCTGATAAACTTAGGCGGATATTGAGCCGTCACATAGTCCATGATGTCGTAGATGGTGATGCGCGTACCTGCGATGGACAGTCCTCTTTCTGTACGGACGATCGCTGTTTGTTCGTTGGATATGTTTGTCATCGTTATAGCCTCCTAGAATTTAGTTTTATATTACTAGCTGATTACCCGCAATTTTCGGATTCGGTCTTACTAGCTGTCTAAGTTAAATTATCAATACTACTCGCCATTTTCCAGAGTCCGATCGCACTTTCATTAAAAAGCCAGTTTTTGAAATAACTCGGCAATCGCAAGAGTAAAGCCGGGGACGATTTCTTCCCCATCGAGGGAGTTAACGGACTTAAGCAGGCGATCGGGTTCTTGGGACGATCGATAAACTAACACATACTGTTCTTGAGGATGAATCACCCAGACTAAACGCGCCCCATTCTCGAAATATTCTACGAGTTTGTCGTGAATTTCTGCCACTGTATTGCCAGGAGAAAGGATTTCTACGGCAAGATCCGGCGCACCTTCTAGAAAGCCATCGGGGAGATCATCTAGCCCTTGCAGGCGTTCTTTTGCCATGAAGGAAACATCGGGCGATCGCTTGTTTCCTGATTTCATTTTAAAAGCAGTGCTAGAGTCGAACATCGCGCCTAGCTTTTGAATGTGGACATAACCACCTAGCAAAATCATCAATATACTGCAAACATAACCGTGTTTTGCACCCGAATTTCCCATGTCAATTAGTTCTCCATTTACAATCTCATACCGGTGTCCGTCTCGGTTGAGTGCCATGAATTCGGCATCAGTCCAGATTTTTTTATCCGCTGGTGTTTCAAGTTGGTTTTCTGTAGCGTTTTGAATTAGAGTAGCCATAGCTTTTCCTAAACTTATATTTCTAGTTAAACACAATCCCTTTCAAACTCGAAAAAATACCCCTTAAAAACTAATGCGGCGATAGACTTCCGACATCGGAAGTTCTATATTTAAACTGTGCAGGACGATCGCCCGATCGAGCCGATCGCAAACTTGCCATTGCCAACGATCACTACTTTGGCGATCGCCATTATAATATTGCTCAATATATGGTTCAGCTTGACTCACCAGCAAATATTCACAAAAACTAGCAAGAGAGCGATATTTTCGGAACTTTTCACCTCGATCGTAAGCTTCCGTAGATGGCGAAAGAACTTCCACAATCAGTAAAGGATTGAGAATTTCATCCGTGCGATCGCCATTGAATTCCGGTTCACCATTGACGACCATAACATCGGGATAAGTTCCATGATTGAAGCTAGGAATCCAAATGCGTAGATCGCCGTTATAGATTTGAAAATTTGTGTCTCGCACAGCCACGTTAAGAAAAGTCGTAATGTCTACGGTAATACGGCTGTGAGGGGGGGAACCTCCTGGCATAGCGATAATCTCTCCGTTACAGTATTCGTGACGTTCTTCAGCAGTTTCCTCGATCGCCCGGTATTCATCTGGAGTAAAGCGAGTCTTTGTCGCATCGGGAAGATTTGGCGGGTTGGTTTGAGTTATAACCACGATCGCACCTCCTAAATAATTAGACCTTAAATAATTATGGCTGACAGCTAGATAATTGTCTCAACCCAGAGGCGATCGCTTTTTGGGCAAATAAATAAATAATATGGGCGATCGCACAATCTCCTGACATCGCCTTCTCAAAGTTGAGATCCTTCGTGGCTGCGCTGCACCGCAGGATTTGACTGTTGGCGCTGTGCAATTTTGATTAACATCCTCAATGCGTCATTCACTGCTGCATCATTAGGAAAAGCTTGGGCAATATCGGGGTCTAAAAGCACCAAGTTTGTCCCTGCACGATATTGCTCAACATACTTGCCTTTAACACCTCCTTTCATCTGAGCAAAGTCATACTCAGCAAGTAATTCGTCTTCCATTTCGTTCTCAATATCCTTCTTCATAAAACCTCTGCTCCTGGCGGGTAGCTTTTCTGGCACTGATGATTCTTACTTTTTCTCCTCGATCGGTGTATGCAACAATTAAAAGTTGTCCCTACCTGGATATACCAATAATAACGTACCGGCTTTCTCCGATGGAATGCTGAGGATCGGGAAAAGTTACAGATAGCGGGTCAATCGATTTTAGATTTTAGATTTTAGATTTTAGAGGCGACCCCACGGATAAATGCGGCGGGCTTGAGGATTTTCGATTTGGGATTGATTCCACGGATAAATCACGTGGCGGGTACCATCAAGAAATTCCTGGTCATTAAATATGGTTGTGGCTTCTTGAAAGGAAACACCATGCTTCTCAACATTTAGTGTCGCTTTGTCTGGATTCCATTCAAATTCCATAAAAAACTATCCATGCCTTTTTCCGCTTCTGCTTCACAACCGCTAAATTCTCGCTTTCCTTTTATTTTTAACACTCAATTGCTTAGTAAGCGATGTATAATAATGCAAAGCAAAAAGCAGATTAATTCCAAAAAACACCAAAGTTAAAACAAATGTAAAAAAAGACGTAAACGACAGCCTGGAAGTCATCGTAAACATCGCCAAAATGATTGAGCAAAGCCCAAAACCGGAAGCAAAAGAACTTAAAAGCAACAACCGCACCTTAGACATAGTTTAATTTAAAGATTATCAGTAAAATACACTCTTGGCATCTACAGATGAGTGCCAAATGATACTTATTACTATATAGCGGAATTGCTCAGTTCCGCCAAGGGCAAAACGACTCTTTTCCTAAAAATGTTTGAATTATACAGAAAAATACAGCGCGCGCTCTTGTAAACTCCTGTTATACCAATTTAATGTGAAGTTGCACATATCTCGCTCCCCCTAAATCCCCCTGGTTGTTGGGGAGTAGGGGTTGACTTTGAGAAGAATCTTGTCCCCCCCTCCGGCGGGGGGTTAGGGGGGATCAGATTCTACGGGGCCTCATAAAAAATTGGTATTACTCGACTTAATATCAATCACAGGAATTCCCCAGCCTTCGCGATTATTCCACCTCTCGCCGTACAGTCACCGCAAGCCCAATCCCGCTGACAGCAAAGTATTCGCTTCCAAAACCGCGCTTTCCCTGGGATTCCAAACATTGCCAAAATCCACAAACGCCGTCACCTGCAAAACTCCTTGGTTGTCGCGGGTGCGCTTGCATCGGATACCGCAACTCGGCTGAATCACAAATCCCGCTATCGGCCAGCAAAGCCTCCTGACCAGGAATTTCAAAGGTGGTACCCGCCACGTGATTTATCCGTGGAATCAATCCAAAATCGAAAATCTAAAATCAGAAGAGCCCCCGCATTTATCTCGCGCAAGTCAATCTAAAATCTAAAATCTAAAATCTAAAATCGATTGACGGTAGCCCCGCAATGTGTCTGAGCCCCCTATACCCAATGGTTCGATCGACAAAAGCTCTGCCCCAGCCAATTCCACATCCGATCGCACCCGCAGCAGCCTCTCAGGAACCAACAACCGCACGTACTGCAATTGACCCCGCCAAATCAAAAATCGACTGTCAGGGCTGCTGCTGCTCACCGTAGCGCCAAATGCTGCCACTCCCTGACAAAACTGCGATCGCGCCGCCAAGACATCTCTCTCCCCTCTGAGTAAAATCCTGAAACAGCCTCAGCACCGCAACCGGATGTCTACCCCGATTATCTGCTTCCGGCGACAGCGGAAAATCCTTTCCCAGCAAAGATGTATCGCTTTCTCGCCTGCTGGTACCAATACCGATGGCAATTTCTCTTCTCGGATTTTGCACGATCGGCTCGCGGTAAGTCAACTGCCAACTACTTCAAATCGAGCGACTTTTATCGTACCCGCAATCTTAGCAATTCTGCAGGCTGTGCCGGCGCGGGAACAGCAGGCGGCAAAAGCTGTTCGGCTGAAAGCAAGGGCGCTGGCGGCGCGGGTTACGGGAGGGGAGCCGGATTTGGCAGCCGCGGGTTGGGAATCGGAAATTCGTGTCTGTTTTCTCCTCGGTTCGGCAATGGAGGGATAGTTTCTGGGGCCTCACTTTGGGTTGATTGATCGAACTCCGGGATGCTATTTTCTTGCTCTGTAGTGTCTCTATCTAATTCTGAACCCGAGTATAAATCACGAAGCCGATCGCGATCGTCTGCTGTTTCTTGATCTAGTTTGAATTGAGACGGTAAATTCTCATGCAAAATTGGCGCTTGCACCCCTGAGTCGGTAGCAACCATCGACTCGCCAAGACTTAGAGCTGATAGCAGTGCGGGGCAAATAGCTGCCATTGAAAAACCAAGCGCTAATGCCTTGAAAAACTTGATTTTACAAAAGCCTCTAGAAGATTGCACGGGCATGACAGATTAGCCATATTTGATAGTTATTTACACTTACGAGCGGGCGAGACCGACGCAATTGCAAGGAATAAAACCACTCTATCACTTTTTAAACAATTAATTCCTTAACTCAATATGAAGATAGTTGACAGCAACTCTAGTTTGTGTACTTAACAATTACTGAAAAAAACTCCGACCGAAAGCATCCAGGATACCCGCCACGTGATTCATCTGTCCAGAAATAAAAAACCTGTATCCGATGAAACTTGCCCCCGGAATTTATCCGTGGGGCCAATGCTTCAATTCTTTAATCTAAAATCTCAAATCTAAAATCTCAAATCGATTGACCTCCCAAGCTAGCCATCTTGCAAGGAATAAAATTACTCTATCACTTTTTAAACACTTAATTCCTTAAATCAATATAAATATAGTTGACATAATTCCTACTTTGTGCATAGAAGAATTAGTCAAAAAAACTCCGACCTCCCAAGCTAGTCCTGTAGGTCGGCGGAGAATTTTATCAAACCTGCGATCTCAGAAATAGGTAAATTTTGATACAGATTACTACATTTTATTGAGCTGCGATCGCAATTCTTCCAACTCAGCATCAATCACCGGGCTCGACTCCGAGCTACTAGCTGCTGCCGTTTTACCCGCTGCAGGCAATTGACCTTGAGACACAGAACCCCCGGTCAGTTGAGCTTTCATCTGAGCCAACTCGTCGTCAACATCACCGCCGCTTTCGAGCAAGCGGAACTGTTCCTCTAAATTGCTGCCGCCGGCGGCCAATTCTGCCGAAGCCCCCGCGCGAGCTTCAATCTGCAAAACTTTTTCTTCCATGCGATCGAAAGCCGCCATTGAACTGCCAGTATTCAAGGTGCCAATGGTATTGTTGAGCTGTTCCTGAGCCTTAGCAGCGGATATCCTTGCTTTGAGCATATCCTTCTTAGTCTTAGCTTCGGAAATTTTGCTCTCCAAACCGATCAAGTTGCGCTTGAGACTTTCCACCTGAGCCGATTGCTGATCCAGACTGGCTTTCAGGGTAGCCGCCGTTTCAGCGTGAGACTTTTTGCGAACCAGCGCTTCCCTGGCCAAAGTCTCGTCTCCTTTTTGCAGGGCTAGCTGAGCGCGCTGCTGCCACTGGTTAGACTGAGATTCAGCTTGATTGTACTGAGTCTGGGTGCGCTTTTGAGTGGCGATCGCGCTGGCAACGGCCTGACGCAACTGCACCAAGTCTTCCTGCATATCCGTAACGGACTGTTCTAAAATCTTTTCCGGGTCTTCAGCTTTATTGACCAGATCGTTAAGATTGGCTTTGACGACTCGGCTAATGCGGTCAAATAATCCCATAATGCTATTTTTCCTGAATGAGGTGTACGAAGTAGGCGGCAAGCAGGCTTGATAGCCCTAGCCCGCAGTTGTGAAATTCACTCTGGTCAGATTTTTAGTGCGATTTAGTTTTTGGCAATTTTTGCAGACAGATAAATCCAGTTTAAAGCGATCGAGTAATGTGATGCAGGCAAGCTTATTCATGCACCTACCTATTGAGTTTAACTTCGATCCGGGAATTCCCCAACAGGCTTCGAGCCATCTCTAGCTAGGCTGTTGAGAAGTTTTTGCTCGTCCCGACTCTTGTTCTGTTGCCGGGGTTCAGGATGCGGGCGGCTCGCTCGACGGCAATTTGGGTGTATTGTTGCCCGGAAGCATTTGTGCTTTCATCGCCGCCAACTCGGTATCCACATCGTCGGCACCTTCGAGAGAGAGAAACTTCTTTTCTAAATCATTAGTTCCGAGTTCTGCGATTGCTTCGGAGCGAGCTTCTAGCTGCATGACTTTCTCTTCCATCCGTTCAAACGCGCTCAAAGCGCTGCCGGTACTGAGATTGCCCATCATTTCTTGCAGCCTTTCCGACGATGCAGCCGATCGAGCTCGGGCAATGTACATATCTTTTTTAGATTTTGCCTCGGAAATTTTACTTTCGAGCGCCCGCATATTTTCTTTAAGTTTACTCACAACAGCCGATTGCTGATCCAGACTGGCTTTCATCGCCGTTGCCGTTTCTTGATAAGATTTCTTGCGCGTCAGAGCTTCCCGCGCCAAATTTTCCTCGCCTTTTTGCAAAGCTAGCTGCGCCCGCTGATGCCATTCTGCTGCTGTAGACTCAGCTTGGGAGCACTGGCGTTCAGTGCGTTTTTGAGCTGCAATCGCTCCTGCCACAGCTTGTCTGAGCTGCACTAAATCTTCCTGCATATCCATTACAGCCTGTTCCAGAATTTTTTCTGGGTCTTCTGCTGCGCCGACCAAACTGTTAATATTGGCTCGAATCACTCGCCATAGGCGATCGAATAATCCCATTTTGCCAGTCTCCCAATTTTAAACTTTAGAATTAAGACAGAGAAATCACCATTAAAAATTAAAAATGAATACTTATCAATCGTCTTTTTAATTTTTAATTGTGAAATTTTAATTCCCTCTAAGTTAGGTCGTCATGATTATTTTTAGGATGGGTAGGGCGCGAGCATTACCCATCAAAACTGAGCAAATGTTGGGTGAAGCGAAACCGAGGGTTCGTGCCTGGGCCCAACCTACTCCCCGATCATTAGTTTAATTGTCTTTGCCTAATTTATGGTTGATAGTATTGTGGCTTCACCCCTTTTTCTTGGAGTTCTTTCACCAAACGTTCTGCTGAGGCAGCATCGTTCAAAGCCCCCATTTGGATCTTGACACCCTTTGAGAAGTTCCGCACGTAGGCATCGGGAACTGCGGTTCTGGCTTGCTGCAGCGATTTTTCGTCTGTGTAATCGGTGACAACGTAATAGAAACCGTCGGCAGCCCGTGCAGGCCTTCCCAGCGGGGGTGTGGCGGCTGGGGATGCTGTCGCCGGGGATGCGGCGGCTGGGGAGGTGGCGGCTGGGGATGCTGTCGCCGGGGATGTGGCTGCAGGCTGGGCTGGGGAGGGTGTTGGAGGCAGTGTCGGCAGTGTCGGCACAGGCTGGGCGGCGCTGGGGCTGGGAGTGGGAAGCAAAGCCGTGCTCAGATTGTTGAGTCCTTGTTCCCTGCCTCTGGCCGGGTTGCCGTCTTCTGTAGGAATCGGCACAGCCCCGCTGGGGCCCGGAGGCGCTGGCGGAGTTGGGGGGATTGATGCTTTGGGTGACGGGGAAGGAATCGGGCTGACTGTCGGCTTGACATTGCTGAGAGTGCTCAAATCTAGCTCGACAAATTCCTTGGATACCAGATTTGGTGCTTTCGGTAGTTCTTTGGTGCTGCTATCTGAGATGGCAGTAGAGGCGGGACTGTCGCTGGGAGAGGGTGAGGTGCGATCGAGCAAACGGTTCAGGCCGGCCATCTTAACTAGATTTGACGGGTACATGACTGCGTAGCCCAAAGCTGTGCATGACAGCAAAAACAGCAGCATCGAACTCAGTCCCAAGGGAGTTAACAAACTGGCGGCTAAACTGCGTTCTACTGTAGGCTCAGCTTTTGACTCGTCCAAACTTTCGATCAGTTTTTCGCTTGATTCGAGATACTTGTTGGGTGCGAAGGCACTGCTAGATAATTTTGTGCCACCCCTGGTAGTTGCTAGCGGGGCATCGCCCTGAGTGCCGGCAAGGGATAGCGGCAGCGATAGGGGCTGCTGGGTTTCCTCCGCAGTCTCTGGCGGCAAATTTTGGGCTAGCTGTTGCTCGGTTGTGGCTGTTTGCTTGCCGGTACGAACTGAGGGCGACACCCACTGTTCGGCGCGCCTCCTGTGCCTTCTGTATGTTGTCAGTTCTGCTTCTAGGTTTACATCTAGACTCCCCAGGACTGCTTGCAAAGCAGGGTTGATTGGGGTTGAAGAGGATTGATGATTTGGGGATTCAACCGAAGAACGCTTACTCATTAGCAAAACTCCTACCGCCTCTGAATTAATTTTAATATGTTGATTGTAGAGATAAACATGAAGGTTGAAAACTTGCCTATTTTATGATTAGCTACTTTTGGCGTCAATGCAACAGGGGCTCGCGCGTCGGCAGCTATTTTTCATTTTCAGTGGAAAACTCAATTGTTGCTGTTTCCCGGAGGCTGCTTACCGACACTCTCAGCCAATTTTTGTATTCTCTGCTACCGCTTATTTGTAACCTCTCATACTGGTTGGGCATTTGTACTTTTTCTTGATCCCTAACGGCTTTATAAACTTTTAACCTGGGTTTTTACCTATACAATGAGCAACGACCGAGCTAATTGTTTCTATATATAACGAGATTATAAATAAATTATAAAATTTAATTATGCTCCGGGGATCGCTACAACCCAGACAGCATAAAGGTTGGGAGGCTCTAAGGCAGACTAGCTCTGCAAGGGAGAATTAGAGATGAAAATGATTTCCCTAAGAACTTTTATGCAAACCTCCTTAACTTCACCTTTAACTTCAGCTTGTGGTCACTGCCGTCACTATACCCCTGAAGGCAGACGCGGGGGTGTTTGCGCTTTACTAGGCGGCCCGGTTCAAAGTCAGTGGAAAGCTTGTGCTTTAGCGGTTTCGCCTTTTAGGTCATCTTGGGAAAACATAGAAGAAATTGGACTGTGGCAAGAATCGACTCTGACGCTGCAGGATGCCACCGTCACTCTTTCCGATCGCCATGCCGGCCAGCTTACAGGCACAACCTTAACCGAAAAATCCGCTGCAGCATTCTCGGTCTAGTTAGTCTGCAGCAGGACAGCTCATACCATTTTCGATTGTCAATTTTCGATTGGGGAATCACTGATGACTATCATGGTTTGGATCTGGCAAAGCAGTTTCATTCTTTTTGGGAACTGGTATCCATACTGACACTTTTGGACGAGCGCGTGCATTTGGCTTTACTAACTCATAAAACTCAGCAGCATCTACTTTAATATGAGCGCATAAAAAAAACTGATTTCTCCATCCAGCTATGGCAGCCAAGGATATTGACTAAAATCAGGTTGCCGTTTTTCTAAAAAGGCTTGTTTGCCTTCGGCGCCTTCCTGCGTCATATAGTACAGCAAAGTGGCATTTCCCGCCAGTTCTTGCAAACCGGCTTGACCGTCGCAGTCGGCATTAAAAGCGGATTTCAAGCAGCGAATCGCGATCGGACTTTTTTCGAGAATTTCCGCAGCCCACTGAATCCCTTCTATTTCTAGTTGTTCGACGGGCACGACGCAGTTGACTAAACCCATTTCTAGGGCTTGCTGCGCGCTGTACTGGCGACACAAAAACCAAATTTCTCTGGCTTTTTTCTGGCCGACTACTCTGGCGAGATAGCTAGCTCCGAAACCACCGTCGAAACTGCCGACTTTGGGGCCGGTCTGTCCGAAAATAGCATTGTCAGCAGCGATCGTCAAATCGCAAATTAAGTGCAGAACGTGACCCCCTCCAATTGCGTAGCCTGCAACTAAAGCAATTACAACTTTGGGCATAGATCGAATCAACTTCTGCAAGTCGAGCACGTTCAAGCGGGGTATGCCACCTTCGTCTACATATCCCGCCGAACCCCGCACGCTTTGGTCGCCGCCGGCGCAAAAGGCGTATTTGCCGTCTGTATGAGGCCCGGCACCGGTGAAAAGGACAACGCCGATTTTTGTGTCTTCACGGGCATCAGTAAAGGCATCGCACAGTTCCTGCACGGTTTTGGGACGGAAAGCGTTCCGTTTGTGAGGTCGATTGATGGTAATTTTGGCGGTGCCGCCGCTTTTGTGATAGAGAATGTCTTCGTAGGTTTTGGCGGTTTGCCATTCAATTTGCATAATCAATCAATTTTAGATTTTAGACCGAGCTCGGTCTATCAAGACAGCGACAAGTCGCTTTTAGATTTTAGAGGCATTCGGTTCAATGGGATACCAGGGTCGATCGACTGTTGCAAAAAAAAATAAAGCGGGACTTAGGCAGAAACCAGGTTTTCGATCGACATACGCCGTGCAGCGCTCTTGGCAGGGGTTAAACAACCCGGTTTTTGAGAGTAAGAGCGCCCAATTCCCATCTCAAATGGAAACAGCGTCAAATCCTCGAACTCCTCTGACTACTTTGTACTGCCCAAAAAATTATAGGGGCTGGATTATTGGCGGAGTAAAATACTCAGCAAGTGCTTTGCTGCTTTGCCAAATACCGGATCGCGGGACTCGAATTCGCTGGGATCGAGTAAAGCTTTAACTTCGGCAAAAGCTTCTGAGTCGAGGGTTCCTTCTTTAGTAAATAAAGTGTCTATGACTGCAATGTGTCTGGAGTCGAGGCCGAGCCGATTTGCGATCGACTGTAAGTACATTTGCTCCCGCATATCGATGTGTCCGTCGGCCGCTGACATTTCGTAGCCGGAACCGATGAGCAACAGTTTTTCAGATTCTGAGAACAAAGCTGTCAGGGTTAGCAATTCCGTGGGGTTGAAGTAAACCTGCTGTTTCGATACTCCTTTGACAAGGCGCTGAATTAGTTCGATCCGATCGCGGTCGCCGCTGGCAAAGGCTTTGAGAGTCTTTTGCAGCCGTTCTTCTTCTTCAACTGCGATCGTCCTGTCAATAATCATAACTCCGCGCAGGATGGAAATCAGAGCCGTCAGAAACACTACCAAAGGAGTGATATCTTGTTCGCGCAGCTTTTGCCGACTAATGCGGCACAACAGCTCAACAATTTCAGTGGTAATCGTAGTGGTGTCCATAATTAAAGACTCTCGATTAAGCTGTAATGTAACTTTCTATATCGATCTTAAGTTTTTCTGTAACTTAGGTATGACGTGAATTATAAAGCTGAGCCGTTGGCTATTAGTGAGACTACTTATTTTATTCACAAACGCTGGATGACTAGGGCTGTGGAACTGGCGCAAGCAGCCGGTGATGCTGGTGAAGTACCCGTGGGTGCTGCAATTGTTGACGGTACTGGCAAATTGATTGCCGAAGCGCAAAATCGGCGAGAGCGAGATTGCGATCCGACTGCTCACGCTGAAATCTTGGCTTTGCGGGCGGCCGGCAAAGTTTTGCAAGACTGGCATCTCAACAAATGCACGCTCTACGTAACGCTGGAGCCTTGCCCGATGTGCGCGGGTGCGATCGTCCAAGCTCGGATTGGTCTGCTGGTATACGGAGCAGATGATCCGAAAACTGGCACGATTCGGACTGCGGCTAATATTCCAGATAGCGCGCATTCGTGTCACCGATTAGAGGTGCTCGGCGGTATTATGGAGTCTGTTTGCCGCGAGCAGTTGCTTTCTTGGTTTGAAGCACGCCGGAAAAATTAACCGGTAAAATTTTTTACTCTCTTCGGGGCGATGTTTAATTGAAATTGATCCTTTAACTGAAATAATAGATCCGTAATTGCCCGATCAAGCTTTCCAGGTGGCCGACTGCTCTGCATTAGTGCTGTCCGGTTGGCTGAGGTTTTACCTGTGACAGATTATCTCTTGCGGGCGCGATCGCTCGATCGGCACAAGGCCAATAGCAAAACTGTCCTGAGCCAAAAACTAAAGATTTGTCCAACAACTTACTTTAGACTTTATATTTCGATAAGGCAGCTTAATTGCTATGCGCCACACCGCCACGATCGCCGTTGAGTCCAGTAAATCATCTCTAGTGAAGCCCATGCCTGCCAAGGTAGCATCTAATACCTCTCGCGTTTCTCCTTGGTTAACCTCCTTGCTCTATCCGCTAGGTCACTATGTTGTCCTACCGTTTCATTTTGGCAAGATTGAGATAACCGGACAGGAGCACTTGCCGAAAGACGGGCCTGTCATCTTAGCCCCTACGCACCGCTCCCGGTGGGATGCCCTGATGATGCCTTATTCAACGGGACAGATGGTGACTGGACGCGATTTGCGGTTTATGGTAACTGCTGATGAAGTGAAAGGACTGCAAGGTTGGTTCATCAGAAATTTGGGGGGGTTTGCTGTGGATCTCAAGCATCCGGCAATTGGCAGTCTCCGTTACGGCGTGGAACTACTCCTCGACAAAGAAATGTTGGTGATTTTTCCCGAAGGCGGTATTTTTCAGGATGGCGAAGTTCACCCGATTAAGCCTGGATTGGCGCGTTTGGCAATGCAAGCAGAGTTGAGCAAACCGGGTTTGGGGGTGAAAATTGTACCGATGAGTATCCGCTATCGCCCGCGCATTCCTCAATGGGGTTGTCAGGTAAAAATTGCGATCGGTGCTCCGATTTGCGTGGCGGATTATGCCAATGGTGGCGGTGGTAAAAAAGAAGCACGATTGTTGAGTGCCCAGCTCGAAATGGATCTTAAAAAGCTTGATGAAAGTTGTTAGTTGTCAGTTGTCAGTTGTCAGTTGTTCTCAAGTAAGTGAGGTAAGTCAGCTAGTAATCACCAATGACCAATCACGCATCTCATATTACTAAAAAGTGCTATAATATTTGTTACGACTGTTGAATACAGTGGTAATTTTTTGCTATGCAATGTCAGAATCTATGGGTTTTGCTTTGAACTTTAAGCCCGGTCAAATTGTCAGTTTAGAATGTGGAGATGCGTGCCTCCATTCCGAGGTGATCCAAGTGGTTGAGGCACGTCAAGTTTGTTGGGTGCGCCCTTTGATGTTAGTTGTATCGGCGTGGGGGAAAGATTTATCGGCAGAATACACTTTATCGGATTTGCGGGATGGTGCTGATTTGCTTTGGCCGCTGAGCTTGTTTCGGGAGGCTTTTGATACTGAGGTAATTTCACTGTTGACTGAGTTGCACTCTCTGGATGCTGAAAAAAAGGATGGTGCGATCGCATCTCGGCAACTTAGAGATTTTGTCGATCGAGTTTGGGAAGCTTTTCCCAGTGCTTTTCATTAAGCAGATATCGGGTGTTTTGTCTATTAGTCCGCCAGGGGTTTTCAACCCCTGTCTAATAGCTAAAGCCCTCTTGGATAGAAGTAATACTCTCTTGATTCTTCAGTCCGCGTAGGCGGACTTCGTTTGTCTAGAAGCGATTTCAATCGCCCAATTTTCTTTTCGCTTTTCGCGGACTTTTATACTAAAATACCGCGTGTGAAAGCTCTTCCGGGTTGAGATTATTGTGAATAACTTGACCGTCCCGGAACCAGACAACGCGGCGAGTTTGGCGCGCTACTTCCGGTTCGTGCGTTACCATAACAACAGTCATGCCGCTTTCGTTGAATTCTGTAAAAATATCCATTACTTCTTGAGTAGTTTTTGTATCCAATGCACCAGTCGGTTCATCAGCCAGCAACAACACGGGACGGTTGACAATAGCCCTGGCGATGGCTACGCGCTGCTGCTGTCCTCCTGATAGTTGATTTGGTCTGTTTTGCAGCCGACTTTCCAAACCTACTTTCGTTAAAGCATCTACTCCGCGTTCGCGTCTTTCTGCTGCGGGAATGCCGGCATAAACCATCGGTAACATGACATTTTCTAAGGCTGTCAATTGAGGCAACAGGTGAAATTGTTGGAAGACAAAACCTAATTTTAAATTGCGAATTCCGGCTAATTCTGATTCGGGCATTTGGGCAACATCTACGCCGTCTAAGTAGTAACTGCCGCTCGTAGGTCGATCGAGACAGCCGATAATATTCATAGCTGTAGATTTGCCGGAACCCGATGCGCCCATAATCGAGCAATATTCTCCTTGTCTTACGGTCAAGCTGACGCCGTTTAAGGCGCGAACTTCCAGGTCGCCAATCCCGTAAACTTTTGTTACCTCTTCCAGACCGACAACAACGGGCTTTGAGAGGACTTGCGGGTCGAGGTCTTGGTATGTATCGGTTTGTAGTTCAGGCATTTTTTTTCTGTGCGATCGACACAACTAACTACTAAGCTAACACTTCCCATCGGTTTTGGCGATCGGGGTGACGGCTGTTTCGATGCTAATGAACAGAAAATCTATATTCAAATCAAAGTGAATACTTTGACACCAACTGGGAGGTAAAGTCGGAGTGGAAACAAAAATCGGCGTTGCTGAATGGGGTATAAAATTTGTAGGGGAAATCCCCCCGTGATTGCCCCACCGCTGACGGTGTAAGGACTTAGAATTATCCCTACAGGCAAAATCATACATAAATTCAGCAGAGCCAAAAAATCTATACTATTTATGCACTGACCGAAAGCATCCAGGATACAAGTCCCCGGATTCATGCGTCCAGAAATAAAAAACCTGTATCCGATAAAGGAACCCCCGAATTTATCCGTGGGGTCAATGCTAAAATCGAAAATCGAAAATCGAAAATCGAAAATCGATTGACTCTCTCTGTAGGGTGCTTATGGCAACTACTGTCAAAATACGATCGCCCTGCTTTACCTCATCCTACCCGTTGGCGATGACCACTAAACCCAGTTTATTGGTCATCTACTGTTATACAAGGAATATTTAACGATCGCCATCAACAAATTTTCAAGGGTTTCAGGGCCTTCTTCACCAAGTTGACAGGGCTTGGGTGAAATAGACACCCAAATAGGCTAAACTTGTGTCCGATCACCAAACAGACTACAAACCAATGACTACTTCTGCGGATACAAACCAGACCGAGATTTCCAATACAGTCTCATCGAGTCCACAAATGTTATCTTTCCTGAAAATTGTTGAGTATTTATCCATAGCCGCTTTTGTGGGTGCGTGCCTCCTTACCAGAGTTTTTCCAGACAATCAACTTATCGTTATTTTGGGATCTGTTTTTCTCTCTAGTTTTATTTTTCTCTTCCTGGCCAATAGGCAATTGGCTCAAAACTCTAGGAATAATGCTAATCAGTTAGAAATCCGAAGAAAAGCGGAACTATATAATTACCTCTTGAACCCGAATAATGTTTCGGATAACAATTCGATTACCCCGGTGAGAGAAAAGGCTTTACGATATTGCCAGGAGTTGATTGACGACTATAAAAACACCAGAGAGACTTCGAGAAATATTTACTATACTTTCCAGTTGGCAACCGTGATTTTCTCGGGAGTCACACCAATTTTAGTATTGGTAGACAAATTGGAACCAGGTCAATCTTTGCTCAAGTGGCTGCCCGTAATTTGTCCCGCTGTCGCCTCGATAGTCGCCAGTATAGTTACCTCCTTTCCTTTTCAGGAGAATTGGATTTCTGCTAACACGGCTGTGGAATTGTTAGAAGCGGAACAGGAGAAATTTGTATTAGGAGTGACTCCAGCTTATCGTTGCTATGATGTAGCCGACGCAGCCCAACATCAACAAATGACAAAAATGGCAATAGAAAACTTTATCAATCAGGTGAATGAGATTCATCTCAAGCAAATCCAAAAACCAGATGATACAGCGTCAAAGGATCAGAATACAGAGCCAGCTCAATCTACCGAGTCAAAGTAGGGGCAGAGTTAACGAATCTGACAATACCAGTAAGCAGGTAGGGTTGAGTGAGGCTACCTGCTATTAGACGGCTAAACTTTTCATCACAGATGGCATTTTGGGGCTATCCTATAACCAAATATCGGCTAGTCCCCCGTTTTTTTACCCCTCAATTAGCTATGTATGTAGCGATCAGAAGTTCTAAAAGGCAAAATTTTTGAGCTATCATTAATAAAAGTTAAGCGTAAACTTGGTAAGTTGGAGATTTTAGGTAAATACAATTATGACATACGATTACGATTTGTTTGTGATAGGTGCGGGTTCCGGCGGATTGGCGAGTTCCAAGCGAGCAGCATCCTACGGCGCAAAAGTGGCGATCGCCGAAAATGACTTAGTAGGCGGAACCTGCGTAATTCGCGGCTGTGTCCCCAAAAAACTCATGGTGTACGCCTCAACATTTTCGCACCTTTACGAAGATGCGGTGGGCTACGGTTGGAGTCCAGTTGAAAGCAGCTTTGATTGGGAAAAACTCGTCACCACGGTAGACACAGAAGTGCGGCGGCTGAGCAAACTGCACATCAGCTTTCTTGAAAAAGCCGGAGTCGAATTAATCTCAGGATACGCCAAATTTATTGACCCCCATACCGTCGAAGTTGGTGACAAAAAATTTACCGCAGCTAAAATCTTAATTGCAGTGGGCGGAGAAGCGCAAAGAGTCCCAATTGTCGGCATCGAACACGCGATTACGTCTCGCGAAATCTTCCTACTAAAAGAGCAGCCAAAACGGTTGGCAATTTGGGGTGGCGGCTACATCGGTGTCGAATTTGCTTGCATTATGAACGGGTTGGGAAGCCAAGTAACTCAAATCATCCGGCGCGATCAAATACTGCACTACTTCGACGAAGAAATTCGCGCTAACGTGCAAGAAGGAATGAGTAAGCACGGAATAAACATTTTGACAGAAAGCTCGATCAACCACATTGAGAAAACCCCAGAAGGTTTAAAATTAACTCTGTCGGGAAAATCCGAAGGAACGCTAATAGTAGACGCGCTTTTGTCCGCTACCGGGCGCTTACCAAATTTAGAAAAATTGGGTTTAGAAAATGCGGGGGTAGAAACCGATAAAGGTGCGATCGCCGTTACCAAAGACAGCCGCACCAGTCAGCAGCACATTTTTGCAGTCGGAGATTGCACCAACCGCATCAATTTAACGCCAATTGCGATCGCCGAAGGACGCGCTTTTGCAGATACTGAATTTGGCAACAATCCGAGAGCAATCACTCACGAAAATGTCCCGTCAGCGGTATTTTCCCAGCCGGAAGCAGCTACAGTTGGCTTAACAGAAGAGGAGGCTAAAGCCAAGTTTCCCGAATCAATTAAGTGCTATACAGCCAAGTTTAGACCGATGTTTCATTCTTTGACAGGTGCAGATGAGAAGACTTTTGTCAAGTTAGTTGTTGAGACTAATACGGACAGAGTTTTGGGCGTGCACATGGTTGGGAAAGACGCGGGGGAGATTATTCAAGGAATGGCGATCGCTGTTAATATGGGAGCTACGAAGAAAGACTTCGACGCGACTATTGGCATTCACCCATCGACTGGTGAAGAGTTTGTGACTCTGCGGTAAAGCGGGCGAAGCAGCCAGGGGTTTAAACCCCTGCCTAACAGCCTAAAGTCAGTTAAAATTCAGATATTGCACCATTTTCCAGAACAGGCAGGATGCCTGTTCCACAGAAAAATTAAATTTTATTGTGGGGTGGGCATCCTGCCCGCCCGTAAAGGGATTAATGAGTAATTCAACCAAACAAAACAAAATTTTAGCATTCTATCTCGGCCAGCAGCCTGATTCACAAGGTCGGGCGATCGAGGATATTTGGTCGTGGGATTACCAGAAGCTGGAATCCGTGCACAATTACATTCAATGGCTGTTTCCGCTGAGAGAAAAGAGCCGCTTTAATTCCAGTGCTCCTACTTTAAATGATGAGGTTATTCAAGCTTTTAGAACAAGTGAAGAGTTAAGAAGTCGCTTAGTCAAATCTCTAAAAGTCATGCTGGGGTTTTACGGGTTGGAATGCCGCGAAGGGGAAAACGCAGAAATTGTAATTGCCAAGTCCCCAGAATATTTGTCAAGGAAAAGAGAGTGGATTGAACAATTTAATCACAACTACCTGCGGCTGACTAGGATTCTCACAAGTTTGACAGAGTTGGGATTGAAAAATTACGCTTTAGCTCTTTTCAGGTGTTTGGATGAGATATATAATGAAAATCAAAAAAGTATTGGTTTAAAAACTTATACATATTGGAAAAATGCTGTAAATAGTTAAATCTAGCGAAGCCAATCAGCGGGACAGTAACCGGACGCTACGAACACAATAAATAATGGATAAAGCAATTACAGAAAATCACGCTCAGTCGGGCAGAGAAATTTATCAAAGGATTTCCAACAACATTCAAAAAGTCGTGAAAGGGCAATCAGCAGCAATCAGGAAATTGCTGTCAGCCTTTGTCAGTGGCGGGCACGTCCTCCTAGAAGATTATCCCGGTACAGGTAAAACTACCCTAGCTAAAGCCCTAGCCTTATCTGTAGATGTCAGCTTTAAACGCATTCAATTTACACCTGACCTTTTGCCATCCGATATCTTGGGCATATCCATGCTCGACCCCAATCAACGCACGTTCCATTTCCACGAAGGGCCTATTTTTGCTAATATTGTCTTGGCTGACGAAATCAATCGCTCATCACCGCGAACCCAATCCGCCCTCCTAGAAGCAATGGCAGAATTTCAAGTCAGCATTGACGGAAATTTGCACAAACTTAAAGACCCATTTTTTGTTATTGCTACTCAAAATCCAGTAGAATCTCGTGGCACTTATCCACTTCCTGAAGCCCAAATGGATCGCTTTGCAGTTCAATTTAGTCTAGGATACATCTCGCCCGAAGACGAAGTTAACCTGCTCGGAGACCAAATCCATCAACATCCTATTGATACACTTCAAACCTGCGTTAACTTAGAGGATATAATTAGCTTAAAACAGCAGGTAAAGCAAGTTAGAATTAGTGAAGAATTGAAACGTTACCTCGTAGATATCGTGAATGCAACTCGCTCAGCCGAAGGCGTACAACTAGGAGCGAGTCCCAGAGCTTCCATAGCTTTAATGAAAGTTGCTCAAGCATTAGCTTTGTTCGATGGCTATGAGTTTGTTACGCCTGAACATATTCAAGAACAGGCGGTATCAGTCATCGCTCATCGCCTAGTAATGGAACCTCAAGCGCGTTTTTCGGGTAGAATGGCCCCAGGTGTAGTTGAAGAAATTATCAAATCTATTCCTGTACCCGCCTAAAAAATGAAACGTTTTTTCTACGCTATTTTTCGCTTCTGTGCGCGTGTAAATCGCTCGCGAAAGAAGCGATTGACCAACAATGGGTTAGCAGTGCTTAGCTGCACGCTTTTAGCGGGAATTTTAGGATTAGATACTAATCAGACTGTGACTTATCAAATCTTTACTTTCCTGTTGTCAATTATAGGAATAGCCATAATTTTTAGTAAATTTTTTCGCTTCCGCTTCAATGCAGTACGGTTTTTGCCAAAGTTGGCAACTGTTGGAGTCACTTTAAAATACCGTATACTCATTCATAACAAAACTAGCCACAGTCAAAATAACCTGAAATTGTGGGAAAATTTTGCCGACACCTTCCCAAGTTTTCAAGAATTTATAGAAACACCTGAACCGGGTGAAGAACAGCGCACTTCATTGGATAAATACTTCGGCTATTATCGTTGGCTGTGGCTGATTTATAGAAAACAATGCGCCACAGCTAAAGTCATAGAATTGCCTCCTCTTCCACCCAATAGCAAAACAGAAGTGGTAGGTGAAATCACGCCGTCCTGCAGAGGTGTTATCCGCCTCAGTGGTCTAACAGTTACTAGGTCAGATCCTTTTGGGATTTGGAATGCTTGTAAAACAAATTCCTTGCCCCAATCTATGTTAATTTTACCCAAACTATATCATTTACCACCAATTCAGCTTCCTGGCTCAAGAAGATATCAATCAGGTGGCGTAACATTAGCTTCATCCGTAGGAGATTCCGAGGAATTTAGGTCTCTGCGGGATTATCGACCGGGAGATCCGCTACGAAAAATTCACTGGAAAAGTTGGGCAAAAGCAGGTAAGCCAATGGTCAAAGAAGAACAGGATGAATTTTTTGTGAGGCACGCCCTAATTTTGGATACATTTCAAAATGTAAAATATAGTGAAATTTTAGAAGAGGCAATTTCAATTGCGGCTTCATTATCCTATGAAGTTCAGACTCAAGAATCATTATTGGATTTGATGTTCGTCGTTCAAGAAGCTTATTGTTTTACCTTTGGCAGAGGGCTGAACTCTACTGATAAAATGCTAGAAATTCTCGCCTCCGTCGGTGCCTGTCAGGATAAAGTTTTTGACTCGCTCACCTCAGTTTTGATGGAGAAAATCTCTCTGCTAAGCGGTTGTATTTGTATATTTTTGTGCTGGGACGAACCTAGAAAAAGATTAGTAAATTATCTGAGAAGTCGCGGTATCCATACCTTAGTTTTAATTTTAACAGAGCGAGAAGCTCAATTAGATAGCTTAAATTTAGAACTCATTAAAGATGACTTAACAAGCTGCCATATTTTAAAGCTAGGTCAAATACAAGAGGAGTTAATGAAATTATGAAAATGCCAGTGTTTCTTTTGGGTGTTAGTGTAATTTTTTGGGGCTGGCAGACGGGACTATGGTTTTTTGCGTTGCCAATTGCTCTGATTTTAGAGGCAGCTAACTGGTGGCCTTATCGGTGGGATTTTTCAGCTAGTGATTTTAGGCGCATTGCTAATTTATGTCTGATTTTTTTGTGCTGTTTGCTGGTTTATCTCCTGGTCGCCAACCGCTCTATTTACTTGATATATAATTTGTTGCAGTGGCTTCCTGGTGTATTCTTTCCACTGGTAGCTGCTCAGGTATATTCTCTCAAGGAAAGTCTGGATATACGCCTAATGTTTTTGTGGCTAAACAAAGCCACAAAAAAAGCACCACTTAACCCCTTGATGGTGAATCTAAATTATCCATATTTTATCTGTTGTCTGCTATCCGCTAGTGCGACGAATAGTAGAGAGATATCTTTTTATGCTGGGATATTTGCATTAACAGCTATTGCTTTGTGGTCGGTGAGAACGAAAAGATTTTCATCTATTCTCTGGCTTGGTCTGATGTTAATTGCTGGCAGTATAGGATTTATAGGACAGATGGGTCTGCACCAACTTCACCTAGCAGTAGAACAGCAAGCAATCTCATGGCTTAGTAATGGGAATTCTCAAGAAACAGATTTTTTGAAAAAACAAACGAACATCGGATCAGTGGGATTATTAAAACAGTCAAATGAAATTATTTTTAGAGTTGCTCCTGAAGCTAAACAGACTCCTCCCCGACTGCTAAGAGAAGCCACTTATAATCGCTACAACTCTTCACTGTGGCTCGCCTTAAATCCTAACTTTGTTCCCGTACAACCAAAGACTAATGGCACAACTTGGGATTTAGGCGACCAACTACCGAATCCATCAACGATTACTATTTCGGCTACACTCCAAGGCAACCAAGGTTTATTAAAGCTGCCAGATGGAACTTTTAAAATTGACGCCTTGCCTGTCAGTCAGATGGAAAAGAATAAATATGGCACAATTAAAGTGGTAGGAAAAGTTGATAGGCTGGCTTATCGAAGCTACTTTAATAATAATTTTTCTGTAGATAGCCCGCCTACAGCAGACGACCTGCAAATACCAAAATCAGAAATGGCTGCACTGAATAAAGTCCTCAGCCAAATGGATATTCAAGGCCAGTCTCCACCACAAATTTTAGATAAAATAGAGTGGTTTTTCCTAAAAAATTTCGTTTATTCACTGAAGCTTAGGGGCCAAGATAATGATGCTACGCCTCTATCAACATTTTTACTGAACACTCGCTCTGGACATTGTGAATATTTTGCTACTGCTGCGACACTTCTCCTGAGAAAACTCGGTATTCCAGCCCGTTATGCTGTTGGATATTCTGTTCACGAATTTAGTTCTTTGGAGAACCAGTATATTGTAAGAAGTCGCCATGCTCATGCTTGGACTTTGGCTTATATCGCGGGAAAATGGCAAGCTTTTGATGCTACGCCTTCTGATTGGCAAAGCATGGAGGATGCTGCTGCTCCCCCAGGGGCATTTATCTCTGATTTATGGTCGCTATTGAGTTACGAAATTTTGCTGGGGTTGCGATATTTATCAGGTAGCAATGGATTGAAGTATGGGGGAGTCATCCTGCTGATCTTAATATTTTTCTGGAGGTGTAATCCTAATTTTAAGAAAAATGTACGCCTTTTATCTAAGAAACAAAGCTGGCTAAAAGCTATTTATAACAAAGATTCGTTGAGTCCGAAATCGGAATTTTATTTAATCGAACAGGCTTTAAATGAGTCTGGATTGATTCGCCATCCTTCCGAGTCTTTTAAAAATTGGATCGAGAGGTTAAAAAAAGAAAAACCGGAGTTATATTGTCTCGAAGAGTTAGCATTGTTGATTGAGATTCATTATTGCGATCGCTTCGATCCAAAAGGAATTCAAGACGCACAAAAAGCTGAATTTAAATTGGCAATTCAATCCTGGATAGAGCAATATCACCGGCAGGCGATCGCCTCAAACTCTCAGGTCAATAAAAGCGCTAAGCCTACTATAGCTTTTCTCAGGTAGATAATGTACAGATTTAGATTTTAAATTGGGGTATTGAGGACTTTTTAATTGATTCGTAAATTCCCCAACTATTCAGTTATTCAATCTAAACTTGTACCTCCCTTAATTGATAACCGCTATACATAGCTTTTCTAAATCACTTGTAAAAGTAACGCTTCTGGGGCGAGTCAGAGCGTCCATTTTCTCAACCAAGGCTGGGACTCTGGATCTGGGTTCCCAGGTTTACACCTCGGAACCCGTTAATTACAGGAAAAATCAGGACACGGCAGTGCCGTTTCCCTACCTGCCGCCTCGTCGAAAAAAAATTTTAAATCCTTTGAACCTTTTTTGCGATCGCCCTGTCTAAACACTTCAGATAACGAACTGGTGGGGGAGACTTCACAGGTGTTAGCTGTGTCAGCCAATGTTTTAACCGATGACTGTTCCGACTCGGACTTAGTTGCTCAATGTTTAAAGGGCGATCGCACTTGCTTTCGCTACCTTTACCAACGGTACCAACACAAAGTCAGGTCAACCCTTTACCAACTCTGCGGCCCCTCACTTCTTGACGATTTAGCACAAGAAGTATTCCTGCGAGTCTGGAAAGGATTGCCCAAACTCAAGCACCAGGAAAACTTTTCTACTTGGCTTTATCGAATCACGTGGAATGTGGCTTCCGACCAAAGACAAGCATTTGCTAAACAGCATTCTTTTGACTCCCAACTCAAAAATCAAGAAACAATGGATCGGGTTATTTTCAAAGATAACACATCGGACTTGATGCAGTTGCACTATCAAGATTTAGTGCAACGGGGACTGGAGCAATTGAGCTTTGAACACCGCAGCGTTTTGGTGCTGCACGACTTAGAAGACATCCCGCAAAAAGAAGTAGCCCAAATTTTGGGACTGCCTGCGGGAACCGTCAAATCTCGCGTGTTTTATGCCCGAAATTCTCTGCGGCAATTTTTGCAAAAAGAAGGTGTCAGCGAGCTATGAATAACCCAAGCAGCGACCAAGAGTTAGTTAATTTTTTGAAGCAACATCGCCCAAAGATTCCTGAAGCTGCACCAGATTTAGAGCAAAAAATTCTAGCAGCAATAGAAAGTAATCAGGCGAGCGTTGTTAATGAAACCCACCGGGAAAAAACGCCAGTAACTACGTCACCTAAGTCTAATGACAGGTTAAAAGTATCATCTGTTTCTAAGTGGGCTGTGTCGTCTGCGATTGCTGCTGGTTTGCTAGTTCTTTGGTCTGGCTACCGTCCGTTTGAGACTGCACAATTGCCAGATGAGGAAACAGCTAAGTTAGAAGCATTTTTAGTCACTAACTGGGAGGGTGTCCTCCATGATTCTCCCCAAGAAAATATGACCGATCGCCCGCAAACAGACTGGTTGAATTTCCCAGTTTCCTCGGATAGCGAACCGCCAACAAATAACTAATCTCAAAGAGGTAATTTTCATGTCAATTCGTCGTATTTCTGCCCTAGCCGTTTTAATGCTGACTCTCGGCAGCACAGCCGCAGCAATAGCAGTTCCCAATCCCCTAGAACCAGAAACAATTGCACAAAACCAGCGTCCCAATCGACCCGCTGGCAGGGAAGGTGGGATGTTCGAGAAACTTAATTTAAGCGCAGACCAAAAGCAGCAAATGCAGGCAGTGCGCGATCGCTACAAAGACCAAGTTTCCCAGCGAATGCAAGCAGTCCGCCAAGCCAGACAAGAATTGGAAACGATGATGTCCGGCAAGGAAAATGCCAGCCAAATACGCGACAAACACCGTCAAATAATGGGATTGAGGCAGCAGTTGGAAGAGGTGCAATTTGAAATTACACTCGCAATGCGAGAAGTGCTCACTGCCGAACAACGTAGCCAATTAGCTCAACTGATGCAGCAGCGCCGACAAAATGCTAAAAACCGGATGCAAAACGGTCAAAAACCGCAGTAATTGACGAGTAGTTTAGAGTGAATTGCAGGGTGCGTAATTCGCACTCTGCGATTCATTGTAAGCAGGTATAAATCAATAAATACAGGCATCGATAAACGCTGGTTTTCTGTAATCTACGCGATGGCTTTCTCTCTTCGGATAATTTGTCTAAAAAGTAAGCGATTTCAAGTCTATGCGATGGATTTCTCTCTTGGGATAATCAGTAAATATGTTCATCTACTTAGGGTCTTATTTTTTTATTTAATAACTCATTTTAAGTTAAAATAATTAGTTAAGAAGTCTCATAAAAATTTCTGGATGAATCTACAGAACGATTCGAGTTACATTTATTTACACGGATTTGCTTCAAGTCCCGATTCCCTTAAGGCAAAATATTTCCGAGAGCGCTTTTCTTCCGTAGGAATTGACCTAAAAACTCCAGATCTCAATCAAAACGATTTTTCCGGCCTCACCCTCACCCGTCAGTTGCAGCAAATAGAAACAGACTTTCTGCAAACCCAATCCTCGCAATCGGCAGAAAAGGTAAAAGAATTAGGCGGAGTTACAATAATAGGGTCTAGTTTTGGGGGGCTGACAGCGGCTTGGTTGGCCGATCGACAATTGTCCGTAAAACAAATAGTTTTGTTAGCACCGGCTTTTGACTTTATCTCCCACTGGCTGCCGCTGTTGGGACAGCAACAGTTAGAAAAATGGCAGTCTGAGAAATATTTGCCCGTTTACCACTACGGCGAACAAGGTTATCTGCCGCTGAATTATCAGTTTGTGGCAGATATGGCTCAATACCCTGAAGAAAAATTAATGCGATCCGTGCCTACGTTAATTCTCCACGGGAAGCATGATACAATAATACCGGTTCACGCTAGCAGAGATTTTGCCGCTAACCGTCCCTGGGTGCAATTAATTGAATTAGAAGACGATCATTCTTTGGGAAATGTCCTAGCGGAAATGTGGGAAGCGATCAAAAGTTTTGCCAATTCAAAAATTAAAATTTGACCAACTTGCAAGTCTTAACACTCAAATGACTGAACAAGATCGATCGACTCGCACCCTAGCCGTTGACATTGGCGGAAGTGGCATCAAAGTTATGGTTTTGGACAATGAAGGCGAGCCCCAAACGGAACGCAGCCGTTTAGAAACGCCTCAACCACCGAAACCGGAACCCGTACTAGAGGCGATCGCCTCTTTAGCAAGCGGACAAGGGGAATTTGACCGAGTATCCGTCGGTTTTCCCGGTGTCGTGCGTCTAGGCGTCATCAAAACCGCAGTGAATTTAGATCCGTCTTGGATAGATTTTGACCTAGAAACTACCCTCAAAGATCGCTTGGGAAAACCTGTGCGAGTGGCTAACGATGCCGATATTCAAGGATTGGGAGCAATTGCTGGGACGGGGGTAGAATTAGTAATTACCCTTGGCACCGGTTTCGGTTCTGCCTTATTTGTCGATGGTATCTTGGTGCCAAATCTAGAATTAGGACATCACCCGTTTCGCAAAGGGGAAACTTACGAACAGCAATTAGGGCGATCGGCATTAGATACAGTGGGCTCCAAAAGATGGAATCGCCGTCTGGAAAAAGCGCTCACCTATCTGCAAAATCTCTTTAATTGCGAGCGTATTTACATCGGCGGCGGCAATACTAAAAAGATTGCTGTTGAGTTACCGCCACAGGTTAAAATAGTACCCAATGTGAGCGGTTTATTGGGCGGGATTGCTTTGTGGCGCGATTGAATAAACTTTGTGGCTAAAATAGCCATCAATAATATCAAAGAAACCGGATTTTTTGGTTGGATTAAAGGCAATAATCCAGTCTTTAGGTAAAAAACCCGGTTTCTGAATCCACGACGGTTGATTGGGTTTTTGGCTGGTGCGATGGCAGTTTAAAAAATTATTCGCCCATCGGATCGCGGTAGCGTTTGGGTTCATCCTTGCGAAAGAGATTCGCCAAACCGAGGATGCCCAACAAACCCAAAGCACCCCAATGATTGTTGTCTTCCTTGCTTTCTTGAAGGGGAGTGGTGTCTAGAACAACTCCATTAGACTCAGTATTGTTCTGTGCCGGAGCTGACTCGGTTTGAGCTGAGGCAGGCATAGCTGAAGGGAGAACAGCCAAACTCAAAGCTATGAGGGTAGCGGCGGCATTTTTAGATAAATCGGAAGGCTTAACTTTCATACTCGGTCTCCAAATATCAGCAGTTACTTTATCAAAATAATCAATTTGTTACAGCCGACGCATCAATCGATCGACAGAAACTAAATCCCCCTCTCCTCTTGCTTTCGAGATAGAACAAGCTCTATGCTAAGTTCAGATGCTTCTAAGCAGATAATCTAAAATAAAAAGTCGTAAATTATACCATGCTTCCCTTTATCCGAAAAGATTTAGCCGAACTTACCGCATACACTCCCCATCCGGGCGGCACATCAGGAGAATCAGCGCACTCGGAAAGTGCGATCGATCGCCTCGATACCAATGAATGCCCCTACGACTTGCCAGAAGAATTAAAAAAAAAGCTAGCTTGGACTTACCAGCAGTTAATTGAGACAAATCGCTATCCCGACGGAGGCCACGCAGCGCTCAAAGAGGCGATCGCCCAATACGTCAATGAATCAATCACAATCCCCCCGCTAGGTGGCGTTACACTGCCCAAAACCGCCATTACAGCCGACAATATTTCTGTGGGCAACGGTTCCGACGAACTAATTCGATCGCTCTTAATAGCTACTTGCTTGGGCGGCCAAGGCTCTATTTTCGTTGCGAATCCCACCTTTTCGATGTATGGAATAATCGCCCAAACCCTCGGAATTCCCGTTGTGAGTGCTCCGCGGAAAGAGGAGAATTTTGAAATCGATATCGAGGCTGCTAAAAGGGCGATCGCCCAAAATCAAAATCCCCCCGTGCGCGCCGTCTTTGTCGTTCACCCCAATTCGCCCACAGCCAATGCTTTGACACCAGATGAAATAGAATGGTTGTCAACTTTACCCGAAGAGATATTAGTAGTAATTGACGAAGCCTATTTTGAATTCAGCCAAAATACGTTAGCAGACCAATTGCACCATCACCCGAATTGGATAATTTTACGTACATTTTCCAAAGCATTTCGGCTAGCATCAATGAGAGTCGGATATGCGATCGCCCATCCCGAACTCACAGCCGCCTTAGAAAAAATCCGTCTCCCCTACAACCTTCCCAGTTTCTCGCAAACTGCAGCCGAGTTAGCCCTAGCGCAGCGGCAGTTATTGCTAGCAACCATTCCCGAAACTCTATCAGAAAGAGCCAAATTAATTGCAGCGCTAACTCAGCATCAAAAATTACAAGTTTGGCCGAGTGCGGCTAACTTCGTTTACCTGCGCGTGAAAGCCGGTGAGGGCGAATCTGCCGAACAGGAACACAAACAAATCATGCAGCAGCTAAAAGAGCGAGGTACTTTAATTAGGCATACTGGAGGAGGTTTGCGAATTACGGTGGGTAGCCCAGAGGAAAATCAGCATACAGTCGATCGCATAGGAGAACTTTTTGACAACTCATAATATTCGGTATCCAGTTTCTGCTTAACACAAAAATAACTTTGGAGAAGATATATATGCTTCAAGGAAAGGTTTTACGGGTTGCTCGTCCAACGGATTGCCTCGATCGAGTTGTTCATTTCTACACAGAGGGTTTAGGGCTGCAAATCCTCGATCGTTTTGAAAACCATGAAGGTTTTGACGGAGTAATGGTTGGGATGCCAGGAGAAAGCCACCACTTTGAATTCATCCATCAACGGGGACATATTGTAGGTGGCGCTCCAACTCAAGACAATCTTATCGTCTTTTACCTTCCTAACCAACAAGAATGGCAGCAGGCTGTTGAGCGAATGAAAGCAATGGGATTTGAGCCTGTAAACTCCTACAATCCCTACTGGGACAAAGATGGAGTGACCTTTGAAGACCCAGATGGCTATCGAGTCGTTTTGCAGAATGCCGAGTGGATCTTGTAGCTGGTATTCTGTAGGTTGGGTTAAGCGATAGCGAACCCTACGCTTCGCTCTGCCAAACACCCAATTGATTAATAATGTTGGGTTTCGTTTCTCAACTCCACGGCTTATACAGAATGTTGGGTTTCGTGCCTCAACCCAACCTACACTATAAAAATCAGTGCTTAGCACATGCAGTATCGTCGTCTAAAAACTCCCGGAGCTACCTATTTTTTTACTATTGTTACGTATCAGCGCCAACGCTTATTTTCTGACCCCGAAATGGTAGAGCTGCTTCGCGCTGCATTCCGCAATGTTATAGGTGGATTTCCCTTTACAATTGATGCTATTGTTGTTTTACCCGATCATCTCCATTGTATTTGGACGCTGCCAGATCAAGATGCTAATTTTTCAACTCGCTGGCGATTGATCAAGAATTATTTCAGTCGTAATTGTCCTGAGCAATATAAACAAACTCGTTCAGTATCTCGTTTGAAAAAAGGTGAGCAAGCTATCTGGCAGAGGCGGTTTTGGGAGCATCAAATTAGAGATGAAGTGGATTTTGCAAATCATGTGGATTACATTCCTTATAATCCGGTCAAGCATGGATTAGTTGCCGCACCACGGGATTGGGAATATTCCAGTTTTCATCGCTATGTGCAGGATGGTTCTTATTCAAGGGATTGGGGCGCGAATGTTCTGATTGAATGGGACAATGAAGTTGGTCAGGAATGATGAATATTAATTTTGCAACAAATCTTGCGTAGGTTGGGTTGGAACGATAGTGGAAACCCAACATCAACATCGGTTGCGTTGGGTTTCGTTCCTCAACCCAACCTACGGCTAAAATGATGCAATAACATTTTTAATTATCAATCTGCCGTGCCGCCCGAATGGTTTGAGGAAATACGCCTACTAAAAGTGCCAAAGCTTCATCGGGAATTTGTGCCACCGTTTCCGAATCCAAATATTGTTCAAACTGAGTTAAAACCATTTGTGCGCGTTCCAAAGCTGTAGGCTTTGCCGTTAACTGTTCCATTAACCGCACCCACTGCCGCCGAATTCCAAAAGCTTTCTGTATTTCTTCGGGAGATTGAGGGCAAACCAAACAAAAATCGCCCACGGGAATCGCCTGCTGAGAGTCAACATCAAAAGCGCCCCCAACGGCAGCCCCAGGCCCGGCAAACTCCGCGTGGAAACGTTTAATCAAAATTAGGCCGTTCCGGCGACGGCTATCTACCATCAACAGCTTGCCGCTGTTGATTTCTGCGAGAATGTCAGAGGAGTGGGGGTGTTCTGTCAAATCTGTGCCAAGGTTTCGAGTTCGCAAGTCCGGGTCAGCAGAAAGGCCGAGGGGGACAATATAATTAGAGGTAAGATTAGAGCTGGTTGAAGTATCAATTTTTTTCTCCTCCCGCTGCCGATCGAGATTATTCATTTAAAGTCATAAATTAATACTGTCACAAGGTGGTAGTTTGAGCGCGATCGAATATCAAATGCAGGTAGAACAAGCAGTAGACACCCTGAAAGCGGATCTCCCGACGCTTTTTGAAAAAGACATCTCCTACGACATCTACACAAAAGATGTTTATTTTCAAGACCCTGTTAACAAATTTAAAGGAAAAATCAACTATCGCATTATCTTTTGGACTCTGCGATTTCACGGGCAGCTATTCTTTAACGAGATTTACTTCGACCTCCACGACGTAGGTCAGACAGCCCCTGATACTATTGTGGCAAATTGGACTGTTCGGGGGACACTGCGGGTTCCCTGGAAAGCTCGGATTTTTTTTAACGGCTACTCTACTTATAAACTGGATAAAGACGGCTTAATTTACGAACATATCGACACCTGGGACAGAGAACCCGGAGAGATTTTAAAGCAGTTTTTCCGCAAGGGGGAGGAGGCGAGCCAAGTATAAGCCAAAAAGGTCGATCGGGCCGAGCCATCAGGGTCGGCAACCGAATTAACTTATAGTCAGTAACTCAGCTCTAAAGAGACTGAGCTTGTAAGAAATTGCAAGCTATGCTGACCAGCCTAAGATTCTTGAAATCTACGTTATTTTAGTCACGACACCAGGCGAATGCGAAGCTAGTTCCCTGCTCTGTCATCTGCAACTAAACAGTCTTAAAGTCACGCTCGGCAGTGTTGCAGGTTTAAAAAGCTCTTATAACCTTGGCGAAGCTAACATTACACGCAAGTGGAGGGACGCAACAATGTCCAATTTTATTTTCGTACTTGATACAAACAAAAGACCGCTAACACCTTGCAAGCCTTCAATGGCTCATAAGTTGTTAACTGCCGGCAAAGCGGCTGTTTTTAGACGGTTCCCATTCACAATTATTCTCAAAAAGGTGATAACAGCAACTATTGAATCAATTAGTCTCAAGTTAGATCCAGGTTCTAAAACTACTGGCATCGCTTTACTAGAAGGTGAGAAAGTAATTTTTGGCGCTGAACTAACTCATCGAGGTCAAGCCATCAAAGCAAGTCTTGATTCCCGTCGCGCACTGCGTCGAGGAAGACGAAACCGTCATACTCGCTACCGCCAAGCAAGGTTTTTAAACCGTACCCGCCAAAAAGGTTGGTTAGCACCATCTTTGCAGCACCGGGTAGAAACCACCCTAACTTGGGTCAACAAATTACGCAGACTTGCACCAATCAGTCTAATCGTTCAAGAGCTTGTCAGATTCGATCTACAACAACTAGAAAACCCAGAAATTAGTGAACTGGAGTACCAGCAAGGCATTTTATGTGGGTACGAAATCCGCGAGTATTTATTGAATAAATGGAACAGGAAATGTGCTTATTGCAACCTTGAAAACGTACCTTTGCAAGTTGAACACGTTCATCCAAAAGCCAAGGGTGGAAGCAATCGAATTTCTAATCTCTGCCTTGCTTGCGAGAAGTGCAACCAGAAGAAAGGTACTCAAGATGTTCAGCAATTCTTAGCCAAAAAACCTGACATTTTGAAGCACATTCTTGCACAAGCAAAACGTCCGCTCAAGGATGCTGCTGCCGTGAATTCGACTCGATGGGCGCTGTTCTCTCGACTGAAAGAAACGGGGTTGCCCGTCTTAACTGGTTCAGGTGGACTGACCAAGTTTAATCGTACTCGACTGCAACTACCTAAAACTCATTGGCTTGATGCTGCTTGTGTCGGTCAACTTGAATCATTGTCTGTAGTAACGAGTAAACCATTGCTAATCAAGGCGACTGGACACGGAACTCGTCAAATGTGCCGCACAGACAAATTTGGCTTTCCATCTCGGTACGTTCCGAGAAACAAGTTTGTCAAAGGTTTTCAAACGGGCGACATTGTAAAAGCAGTCGTTACCAGTGGCAAGAAAATTGGTGAATATGTTGGTCGAGTTGCGGTTAGAACGACGGGTTCGTTTAATATCTCGGCATCAGAATTGATGCAAGGGATTAGCCATAAATACTGCAAAATTGTTCATCACAAAGATGGCTACAATTACTCATTTTGAACTTGAAGATTCACGGCGCTTGAAATCGCCGGGTCGTTTTCCTCTCAGGACTGAAGTCACTGAGTTTCCCACTTGCCGAGTGTTTTTTATGACTAAAATAATCATCATCCCTCCGATTCATTTTCTGCTATTTGTAAATTGCTAAAATGATTGTCGCCTCTGATTCATTTTCTGCTATTTGCACTCCTGAAAAACATCATGGCTGATATTGTCGAGACTGCCACCAATGCCGGCTCTTTCAAAACCCTCGTGACTGTTATTGAAGCGGCTGGTTTGTTAGATTTATTGCAAAGTCCGGGCCCCTACACCGTCTTAGCACCCACTGATGAGGCATTTGCCAAAATTCCTACGAATACTATTACGTCTTGGCTGGAAGACATACCCAAGCTCAAGAAAATTCTGACCTATCACATTCTGTTTGGCGAGGTACTAACTGAGAATTTGCTTGAGTTAAGTTCTGCTGAAACAGTTGAAGGTTCTGTGGTGGGAATTGATACTTCTGACGGCATTAAAGTGAATGATGCTAAAGTTCTCACTTCCAATATTCTTGCTGACAATGGCGTCATCCATATTATTGATGCGGTGCTAATACCCGCATTAGTTTCAGCAGAATAAAACTTGCGGCATCTCTAAATTTAGTAGGGTGCTTATGCAGGGCTGTTTCATTCTCTTGTAGGGGCAATCCCCCCGTGGTTGCCCCGATATCTGAAACCCCTACCCGCTCGTCTATCGGCTGGGCGGGCACGGGGGCACCGCCCCTACAAAACCCTGGTTTTTCTGAGAATGAAACAGCCCTGGGTGCTTATGGGCGCACCTTACATTTTAAACTAGAGAACTTACGCAAGTGTCACAATTAGTAAGGTGCGTCAGAGCCAAAACCCTGGATCATCCGTCCATCAATCGGTCTGACGCACCCTACAAGTCAATTGGATCGTGACACTTGCGTAATTGCTGAACTAATTATCCGAACCTAAAATCAATCCCGATCGCGCCGGCAGCATCAATTCTAAATGCCGAGTTTCCCCGTCACCTTTCCAAACAAACTCGCCTTTACCGAACAGCAATTTATCGTGAGCAGATTTCAGATTAGCTGGCTCAAAGCTAATATTAGCTTCTTCGGTCGCGACATTGACAGCAACAACTATTTCCTCATCCCCCAAAATTCGGGCAAAAACGTAAACCGTTCCCTCAGCAAACAGAACTTGGTACGAACCAGTGCGGAGGGCAGCGTATTTGTGCCGCAAACCTATCAACTGCTTGTGATAATCTAAAACATCAAGTTCCCAGCGAGCTTGTAAGGGAAAACTGCGGCGAGAATCGGGATCGAGAGCACCGGGCAAACCAACTTCATCGCCGTAGTAAATGCTAGGAGCTCCGGGAAAAGTTAACAGCAGCAAAGTTGCAAGTTCAACACTAGCTTTATCGCCTCCTGCAATTGTTAACAACCTCGCAGTATCGTGACTGGCTAACAAATTAAGTTGAGTTAGCTGTATTGGCCACGGGTACAGTTCCAAAACCTGCTGAATTTTGTCGCCGTACTCTTTAGCAAAAAGCGGTGGGTAGGGATGGTAAGCACGGCCTTCAATTTGAGTTAAATCTACCCTGTCCCCCGCTGCAAAAGCAATAGTCGGTGCAGCAAAAAGATAATTCATTACCCCGTCAAATTGAGTGCCGTCGAGCCATTCTCTCGCATCCTCCCAGACTTCGCCGACAATGTAAGCTTCGGGATTAACTGCTTTAACTCGGTCTCGAAATTCCTGCCAAAATCCCGGAGTTTTAATTTCAAAAGGAACGTCCAGCCGCCAGCCATCGACGCCGAATTCAATCCAATATTCGGCGATTTCCATGATGTATTCTCGCACTTCGGGATTGTCGTGATTGAATACAGGAAGGGCTCGATTCCCATCCCAACCGGCATAATTAGCAGGAAAATTGCCGTCGTAGGCAGATAACGGCCAGCCTTCAATTTTAAACCAATCGAGCCAAGGAGAACCGGGGCCGTTTTCGAGGATGTCGTGGAAGAAGAAAAAGCCGCGGCTGGCGTGGTTGAATACGCCGTCGAGGACAACTTTGATATTGCGATCGTGGGCGGCGTCTAGAAGCTCTTTAAAAGCTGGATTGCCACCCAACATCGGATCGACTTGATAGTAGTCGTGGGTGTGGTAGCGGTGATTGCTGGCCGACTGAAATATGGGGGTGAAGTAAATTGCGTTAATGCCTAAGTCTTGCAAGTAGTCTAGCTGTTCCATCACGCCCCACAAGTCGCCACCTTTGTAGCCTTGCAGGGTGGGCATTGCCTGCCATTCTTCCCACATGAAGTTTTGCAGCAGGCGTTTGCGAGGCTGTTTGCTTTTGGCGAAGCGATCGGGGAATATTTGGTAGAATACGGCGTTTTTAACCCAGTCCGGCGTTTGAATTTGCATACACTTTTTCTAGCTTTTAGGGGTTAGGCTACAGTAGCAGATGTTTGTTGCGGATCTAGCTTTTGGTAGAGAATAGACATTTTCTGCAATTTTCTCGATCGACAAATTGTAAAATATTACACAAATTTGCAGTCAATCTAAGACTGAAAAGTGACTCTACCTAGAAATTTATCGTCCCGACGGGCGGCGCTTTCTGACTGGTGTGGAGTCGGACAAACTCAGATAACAGGAACGCCAGCAAAAAGAACCGGATCAAATTCAAGCAGAACCAGAGCGCACTTTGGGCCCATACAGAGCGTCAATCGATTTTAGATTTTAGATTTTAGATTTTAGATTAAAGAATGGAAGCATTGACCCCACGGATAAATTCGGGGGGCAAGTTTCTCGGATACAGGTTTTTTATTTCTGGACGGATGAATCCGGGGGCTTGTATCCTGCATGCTTTCGGTCAGTGGGCGTGGCGGTGCGAGTATCGACCTGCCTTGAAAAAGAACAATAGCGCCATGAGCCTCGATCGAGAAATTGTGAAAACGGGGAATTTACCCAAAAAACTTGTTATTAACAGCCAAAACCCCGAACCTTATTCTTTCCTTAAACTGCCTTTATTTATGGAAGGGTATTTTAACTCACAACTCAAAACTTTTTTAAATATCGATTATGGATTGATGGGTATTTTAACTCACAACTCAAAACTCCTAACTCCTGTCCCGGACGCACTCCAACTCTCATAAACCGGGTTTTATAACTCTTATTGAGGGTTTGAAGAAGTATTTGGATTAAACAACCCGGTTTCTGTGTAAGCGACTCAACTCCTAACTCAAAACTCAAAACTTCCTTGCTCCCCCCCCTTGTCAAGAAGCCCTCACCATCCGACACTGTACTTGGAGAGTTAATCGACCCTAGGGAGAAAGTTCCTTGAAAAAAGTTTTAGCCATCATCCTCGGTGGCGGTGTAGGCACCCGCCTTTACCCCCTAACCAAATTGCGAGCCAAACCCGCAGTTCCCCTCGCAGGCAAATATCGCCTCATCGATATTCCTCTCAGCAACTGCATCAACTCGGAAATAGTCAAAATCTACGTCCTCACCCAATTCAACTCGGCCTCCCTGAACCGTCACATCGCTCGCACCTACCAGTTTTCCGGCTTCACCGAGGGATTTGCCGAGGTGCTCGCCGCCCAGCAAACTCAGGAAAACCCCAACTGGTTTCAAGGGACAGCCGACGCAGTTCGCCAATATCTCTGGCTGCTAGAAGAGTGGGACGTTGACGAATACTTAATTCTTTCGGGCGATCACCTCTATCGCATGGACTACCAGAAGTTTGTGCAGAGACACCGCGAAACCAACGCCGATATCACCCTCTCGGTGTTGCCTATGGACGAGAAGCGGGCCTCGGATTTTGGTTTGATGAAAATAGACGACAACGGCCGCATTGTTTCTTTCAGCGAAAAGCCAAAAGGCGATGCGCTCAAACAAATGCAGGTGGATACTACTAAACTGGGACTGACAGCGCAGCAGGCTCAGGAAAGTCCTTACATTGCTTCGATGGGGATTTACGTCTTCAAAAAAGAAGTTCTGATTAAACTTCTGAAAGAATCTCCCAACCAAACTGATTTTGGTAAAGAGATTATTCCGAATAATGCAAAAGACCACAACGTTCAAGCTTATTTGTTTGACGATTACTGGGAAGATATCGGAACCATTGAGGCTTTTTACGAGGCTAACTTGGCTCTGACAAAACAGCCTCAGCCGCCTTTCAGTTTCTACGATGAAAATGCGCCGATTTACACTCGCCCGCGTTTCTTGCCGCCGACTAAGCTTTTAGATACTCACGTGACTGAATCGATTATTGCTGAAGGCTGCATTCTCAAACAGTGCCGGATCGACCATTCTGTGTTGGGAGTTCGATCGCGCATTGAAGCTGGATGTACGATTCAAGACACCCTGGTGATGGGTGCTGACTTCTACGAACCCGACGCCGAACGGCATTCGAGTTTGGACAGCGGCGGCGTCGCCCTCGGTATCGGTGCAGATACTACAATTCGCCGCGCGATTGTGGATAAAAATGCCCGCATCGGCCGCAATGTTCAAATAATTAATAAAGACCGAGTGGAAGAAGCCAACCGCGAAAACCAAGGTTTTTACATCCGCAGCGGCATTATCGTAGTTCTGAAAAATGCCACGATTCCTGATGGAACTATCATTTAGTTATTAGTCATTAGTCATTAGTCGTCAGTCATTAGTTTTTTAAGTTAAAATCTGTTACCTGCTTTTCAAGTGACTGATGATAAATAATGAAATTAGTGACAGATCACCAATGACCGATGACTGATGACTGATGACGAAATTCATTCTTTTTTTTGTTGATTATTAATTCCCACCGCTGATGCGAGGTTGTCGAAATACTTGGCTTTCTTCCAAGGCTCGCGCATTATTAATAAGCGACAGTCTCTGTTACTGTCTGCCGTGATACAGATATGTCCGCTCGCCTGCGTCTGGCGAATAGCTTCTGATTTTTGTATTTGCGCTGGTAGCACGACTGACAAATACGCTGCCCGTTTCTGAGTACCACAGCACTCTCGGAACTATCTTTCCAATCGTCGCAGCAGCCACAAGGCCAACTTAGCAAATAATTCATAATGTTAGGACCCTGGTACAGTTAAAAGCTTATCGCTCTACTATCCTATCTTAATGTTTTATAAAAGTGTGTGATGTAGCTAACAGACAGGGGAGAAATTATGTTATATTAGTTGGATTAAAATCTATTCAGAGGTTGTAAAAATAAAATTGTCTAGCACGGGTCTGGGGTGAATAAAAAATATCTATAAATTTTGTGTAAAAACGGCGCAATTTAGGGTATTATATAGTCACAATTCAGACACCGGATTTGACAGAACTTGCTGATGAAAACCTGCTAAGATTTGGATTGGGTGATCAAGCTCAGATCGAGAAGTTCGTAGGCGTAAGCCGGGCGTAGCCATCGCACCGCGCCCCGGAAAAAAAGACCAAAAAAGATCGATCGTCCGCGCAAGTCAACCCTCCTGGGCTCGCGCCCGCAACAGCAGCAGCTTTCCCCCCCTCACCTCAATCGGGCTGCCGCCTCCCGAAAGCCCTCAGCCTCATAAACTCCCCAAAAGTTTTCGTCGCAGGAGTTTCACCGTCTCAAAGCTCACAGCTATAGCAACGGCCTATAGGGTAAGGACGTTCCTTAATTGAGGAAAGCATTGTTTTTGCTGTCGAATGCCAAAATCATTTCTAGAGCCCACTGCTCCGGCTGCCTTGTGCACGAGAGAGCCGAATGCTATAAAATCTTAAACAGCAGCGGAGTGCGGAAATTGCGATCGAACGCCCAGCAACAACCGAACTCGATCGAGTCCAAACCTTTGATAACCTATAATTTGAATGAGATGTCGCAGGCACTTCGGCTCCTGGCATTATACTAATGCGCCATCCTGCGGCTAATTTGGGATTTATTCTTTCTAACAACTAACAACTAACAAATAACAACTAATAAAGAGGGGATTGCTTAATGGCTGCAACAGATTTTAAAGACTATTACGCTATTTTGGGACTCAACAAAACTGCCACTTCTGACGAATTAAAAAAAACTTTCCGCAAACTAGCCCGCAAATATCACCCGGACATGAACCCCGGCAACAAAGAAGCCGAAGCTCGTTTTAAAGAAGTAAACGAAGCTTACGAAGTGCTCTCAGACCCTGAAAAACGCAAAAAATACGACCAATACGGTCAATACTGGAAGCAAGCTGCCACAACTCCAGGTGGATGGCCGGGCGGGGGCAGTACGAATGTAGACTTTGGCGGGGTTGACTTCAGCGAGTACGGCAGTTTTGACGAATTTATCAATGCCTTGTTAGGTCGCGCAGGTAGTAGTCCGGGTAGTGCCCGCAACCCCAAGTGGAATTACAGCAACTACCGCAACACCAGCGGCGGGCCCACCGGGTTTGGCGGATTTGAAGATTTCGCGGGGTACGAAAACCGCACCGCAGGAAGCTCTCTCGACACCGAGGTCGCCATTTCCCTGACTCTGGGGGAAGCATTTCGGGGAACTTCCAAGCGAGTCGCCACGGGCGAAGTTTCGATTCCAGCAGGAGTGAAAACTGGCAGTAAAATTCGGATAAAAGGCAAAGGTCAAGTTGACCCGTACACGAAGCAGCAGGGAGATTTGTACCTAAAATTAGAAGTTTTGCCTCACGCTTTCTTCCAGTTTGAGGGAGAAAATTTGGTCTGCGAAGTCCCGATAACTCCCGACGAAGCGGTGTTGGGATCTTCAATTGAAGTGCCGGCGCCTGAAGGTATGATCACTGTGAAATTTCCAGCCGGGATTCGTTCGGGTCAGTCTTTGCGGTTGCGGGGCAAAGGATGGCCGAAACCCAAGAAAGACGAGCGGACTGATTTGTTAGTAAAAATTGCGATCGTGCCGCCGAAAGAACTCACCACTCTCGAACGCGAGGCCTACGAGAAAATTCAAGCCAATCGTACTTTTAATCCTCGCAGTAATCTCAATCAGATGGTGATTTGAAAAAACCTGCATTTCTCGGACGCAAATAATACCATTTCTTCAAGATTCGCCAGGGACACAGCATTGTTGTGTCCCTACAGTATGCAAGCGCGATCTCATTTTAAAAAAACCCTGTTAACAACTCAAATTTTATTCGCCCGTAATTTGCACTTTCCCACTTTCTCAAGACTCTTCACTAGCTCTTAGCTGAGTAGGTTGACTACCTTGTTTGATGTTGATGCTAATTTTTTTAGATCCTTTGTTCTCCAAGTCTCGGATGTAGTAGTTCGAGTTGTCGGAAGCTTCCTGTCTGCTGTCATAGGGCCCAAAGTAATAGGTACTCTTTGGCGAATCTGTATCCACTTCTACCCACCATTCGTCGCGTCGAGTGCTGCTAGCAGGTTGAGCTAGCACCCAAAAAGCCGTGAAAAACATACCCAACATAGAGATTTCAAACATATTTACCTCTGAGAAGACTTAAGTAGTTTTTACTGTTCTCAATTTATCAACGCAACGAGAGCGATCGGCTCATCCTCAGTGCTGATTTGATCCCGATAAATTTGGGCAGTTAATGGTGGATAAAATCTGCACTTTGATGGAGATGATTCCGACTTTTCAGCCACCACTACAAATACCAAGTCCGCAAGGTAAGGACTAGGACAAGATGAGGCTTAATATTATTGTTGAGGCTTGAGGTAATTGAAAACTCAAACCAAACTTAGGCACTCTTGACGCTCAGAAACCGGGTTATTTAACCGATACCCCTCGCGATAGATGGAGTATTTTCGTCAAAAAACCCGGTTTCTGGAGTCTGGACTATCAAAATTCTTAAGCCGCGATACTCTCTGAGAATTCACTGTCGCAAATCGTGAGTTCCGAAGGCTGACACCGTTTGATGCGGATGCTAACTCTTTTGGCTTTCTCGCTTTCCAGGTCTTCGATGTAGCCCGGAATATTGCTGGAGGCTTCTTTGTCGGTGTCGAAGGGGCCAAAATAGTAGGTACAGCGGGGCAAATCTGTGACGATTTCTACCCACCATTTCTCAGGGCTGCGGGGGCTGGAGCCAGCAAACACGGACAATACTGCGACGTAGATACAAAATAAATAAATTCCGAGCATTTTTCCTCTTTTGGGGTTATTTATTTTCTCACAGGACTTACGCCCTCGCGACTCTCATCAACCGGGTTGTTCAACTCCTGGCGATCGCCCTTTACCAGAGAATTTAGTCCTTCAAACCCGGTTTCTGCGTTTAGAATTGTCTAACTTTATCAAAGTAATTTGTGCGATCGCATCAACCTGAGTGCTGATTTTGAGGCGAGAATAGAATCCCAGTGAATCAACTATTTTGCATTTAAATTTAAGCTTGATGGTGGGCTAGGAGTGGCGACCCCACAAGAGTTTAAGTACGCAGTAGTCGATCGATTAAATGCGCGACAGCTTACTTCGCGAAATACGCCGGAATATATAGAATTTCTTGGGCAGATGAGGTATGAAATCAAACTTAATAACCTTGGCAACACAGGTTTCGGTGTATCCAATTTTTGTGAGAAAGGCTATATAGTCTAGGCGATTGCTTCGCGTATAGCTGACAGTGACATATAGCTTGGCCACACAGGTTTGGGTGTACCTGATATCTTGCACCATTGTCAAGAACGGGCTCTCCGGCCCGTTCCACAAAGAATGAGTCTTCTTGTGGAACAGGCCGAAAAGCCTGTTCCTAAACAAGTAATTGAGAATGGTGCAAGATGTGAGGTGTACCCAATTTTTGCGATCGAGACTATAGCGCGACCTTACGCTAGCAGGGCCACAGCTTAAAAACTGTCGCTAAAATAGCAAAACCCGCCTACGCGGGTTGTGCTGTTAAGCTTTGACACTCCTGGCCCTGAAGGCACGAGGATTCTTAAGACATTTCGATCTTAATATCCCTAGTAATAGGGTTCCCAGGCTGACCACGAAAAGCACATAGGTGTGTAGTCATATCTCCTCTGTGAATGTTTTGGGCGTAGACTTTCCCCCAGTCCGGGGGTAGGTTTTTAAATCTTGTCTGATCTGCTTACTGTACCATATTCATTTGTTGAGATGGATGTGTTATTTTACTTGAAAATGGAAAAAGCCGTCCTAAAAGGACGGGGTTTTAAACCCAATCTTCTGATAAAATTCCTCAAACAAATCGGATTTGGCCAGCTCAGCAGGCTGAGGCTTAGCGCTTACCTTTGGGGAATTGCTCGATACCAGCCCAACCGTAGAAAACCAGCTCGTCGTTCTGAACTCGGCAGCGGTCTACTCGCAGTTGAGTGCCTTCTAAGGCAAATTTGTCTAAGTCTAGCAAGTTATTTACGTGGGCAATTATAGCTTGACCCAAGTCTACTGCTTGCTCGTCACCGCCGTAAGTAACGCTGACAAATTGGATTTTGCGTCTGTCTTCTACTTGCAATTGAGCAGTAATATCTATTTTGACCGGTTCGCTGGCATCGCCTACGGTAATTTCGGACTGAAGCCGAATTGATTTGTCGGTTCCGAAGCTGACTTCAGTGTTTTGAAAGTGCAGAGATTGCTCTTGGTACTTCAGCTTCTGGAGTTTTTCAACTACAAAAGGTGTATTGAATGAGGTGGTTAAATCCGATCGACTTAAGACTACTCGCATATTTGCCTGGGTAGGCTGCCGTAATTTCACTTGACCTGCAAAAATCGCTCCAAAATCAATGGAGAGTGCTTGCAGGTAGAGTTCCATCACTTCTATGCGAAGGCCGTTGTACATCAACATACCTTTGCCAACGAAGTCGAAACCGTCGATGCTTCCCTGCAAGAGTTTGGCTACTGGTTCGACTCGGATGTTGGCCTCGGCCTTTTCAGAACGCTTGAATAAGGCTGCGATCGCAGCTCCTGCTACTTTACTAACAAGGCGATCGCCACTTTGACCTTGAAAGGATGTACCGCTAAACAAAGCTGCTACCATTTATTCGTTTGCTCATCTACAGTCGCCATTATAACCCTATATTAAGAAATGTAAAAATCGCTTGTGCTTATTCACCTCATAAGCAGATCTTGTTTTTTGTCTGTCTTCTAAACAACATTCTTGAAATTTAAAGGCTCAGGGGGGTGCCCTGGAGACAAGCGCGATCGAGCAAAGCTCCATCCCAAAGGGTTTTTTCCATCATGGCGCAAAGCAAATTAGCCCCCGTCAGGTTAGCGCCCCGCAGTACGGCTCCATTCAGGATCGCTTCTTCCAAGTCAGCTCCTGACAAATCAGCGCCGGACAAATTGGCATGGCTCAAATCGGCACCAAGCAAAATTGCCCTAGCCAAAGCAGCGCCCCGCAAATCGGCACCGCGCAAATCGACACCGCTCAAATCCAAATTGCCGATGGATGCCGCCGTCAAAAAAGCACCCCCAAAACTTGCGTCGCGGACTAAAGCGTTAGCGAAGGAAGCGCCCCGCAAATCGGCATTGCGAAAATCTGCGCCTCGCAAGTCAGCGCCGCTCAAGTCAGCGCCGCGGAGGTTGGCTCGCAATACTGCCCGCTGCAAGTTAGCGCCGGCGAGATTAGCTCCACTCAAGTTGGCTTGAGACAAGTTAGCACCGGCGAGATCGGCTCCGGCTAAGTCTTTGCCGGCTAAATCAGTGCCGACCAACATCAAAATTTTGCCTTTGCGTATGGCTTCGAGGTCATTAGTCATTAGTCAGTTGTCAGTTGTTGGTTGTCAGTTGTTGGTTAACAGTCAACAGTCAACAGTCAACAGTCAACAGTCAACAGTCAACAGTCAACAGTCGAGTTATTTTATAATGCCGGAGCGGCCGAGGTCGTTCGATCGCCCTCCTCCAACCACACGTTAGGCAGTTGGCTCGGACGAGTTGGTAACTCCATCAAACCAATTTCTGTCATTCTGACGACGCTGCTGAGAGTTTCCAGCAAAGCCGGATCGAAGCGAGTGCCCGACAGTTCGCGGCACTGTTCCAAAGCTTCGCTCAAACTCAAAGCCGGACGATCGCCACGTGGTTGAGTCAGTTCTTGAAAATAAGCGACCAACCCCAAAATCCGCGAAGTCATCGGTATCGCTTCGGCTCGCAAACCCTCTGGCCTGCCGCTGCCGTCCCAATATTCGAGTTTATGCTTGACAATTTCCGCTACAGGTGCTAGTTCCGGCATTGCTTGCAGCAGTTGGGAACCGATGAAACTGCGATCGCGCCAAAACGAGAAAGTTGCTTCGTCAAAAGCATCGGGAGTGCGATCGAACACCTCATTCGGGGCCGAAACTAAGCCGACTCGAAATAGCAATCCAGCCAGCCGCAGCCTCCGCAACTGCAAAGCCGGCAAATCGAGGATTTGACCCAAAGTTTCCGACAAAGCCGCCACCTGCAAAGACGCTGTAGGATTGGAGGTATCGCGTTCGTCTACGCGCTGGGCGATCCGCAGAAAAGCTTGAAGTTTGTTAGCGTTCAAATTGCGGCTGACGCGCAAAGCTTGACCTTCCAATTCCCACAACTCGCGGGTTTGGCGGTTAATTGCCACCATTTGCTGCTGAGAACTTTGCAGGTAAGTGACGATCCGCGATACCACCCCACTAATGTCGGCCAAGGGCGGGCCTTTAGTTGCCAGGATTTCGTGGTGCATTTCCAGCAAACTTTCGGCTAGGGGGGCGTTGTAATGTCGCGTCTGTTCTATAAAAATTTCTGCAGCAGCCGACACCAAAGACTGGTCAAACGACCACAAACCGTAGAACTTTCGTTCTATATCTACTTCCGGCTTGCCATCGGGCAAGTATTCCTGGTCTGAAAGTTCGCGACAAAGCACCATTGCTTTGTATGTCGGGGCGAGGATGATTAAATTCCATTCTTGGATTATGGGGTCGCTCTCATCGAGATTTATTAAAGATACATTTTCTAATTGAGCGGTTTTGTGGGTAGCGAAACCGCTGTCGGCTACTGCACCTATGACAACGCGCCGAGAGGCATTAGCAATATCTAGGTAGCGATCGGCTTCCTGTAAATACCATTTTCCCTGCTGAAACATCACCAAAACTAGGGGTTGGAGTTCGCTCTTGTCCCCGCCACTGGTTTGCAAAATGTGGTCTTCTAGGGCGTGACACAGGGCTACGAGGGTGTTTTTGAAGTATACCCCGTAGCTAGAAGGCAGTTTTCCGCCGGGAAGTGTAGCTTGTAGTCTAGCGAGAGTTGATTCTGAATTCATCAGAAAAATGAGCCTGAAACCCCGTCCTTCTAGGACGGCTTTACATTGGATTGGGGTGGAGGGGTATGGTTGCCCCTCCGTGGAGATGTGGTCTTCTCCAAAACTCCCTTACGGGTAAAGTTAGCACGCGCCTTTGTTTTGAGAGCTTGTTAAACTTGCAGCACTGTAAAGCGTGACCTTAAAACTGTTTAACTGCAAATGACAGAGCAGGGGACTAGCTTCGCATCAAGCGGGTGTCGTGACTCAAAAAACGTAGACCTCGAAAGTATACGGCCCGTCAGGACGGCTCGCAAGAATCTCTTACAAGCCTCATGCCTGATAGCTGAGGTTCCTGACTGCAAAAAGCGGTGCCTGCTCTTACTTATTGTAGCGGGCGATCGAACTTCTCGAAAAGACTTTTGGCAAAAATCCGAGTTTTTGATTTTTCCCCGCTTCGCAACCGAGTCAATCGATTTTAGATTTTAGATTTTAGATTTTAGCATTGAAGCATTGAAGCATTGACCCCACGGATAAATTCGGGGGGCAAGTTTCATCGGATACAGTTTTTTTATTTCGGGACAGATGAATCCGGGGGCTTGTATGCTGGATGCTTTCGGTCAATGTAGAGTGCGCCGAAGAGTACCTGATTAATTTTAGCAATTTTCTGGAAACCCTCTGTCTTTGGCTGAGTTTTTTTCAGACGAGAAACCAGCCGAGAGGAAGACGGTAAATGACTTAGGTATTAACTACTATTTTGAAAACAATATTAGGAATTCTGAGCGTGCTTCAACAAAATAGAAGTTTAGGGGAACAGGCGATCGACAAAGTGGCCGAGATTGCTATTGCGAGCAAATTAGACGAATCCGAAACTTTGTCTGTCACAGTTAACACCGATCCGATCCAGCTAGCCCAGGGTTCAGTAGAGGCCGTTGCGGTTGAGGGCACAGGGTTGGTAATGCAACAAGATTTGCGCGTGGAAGATTTGCAAATTCACATAAAGGATATTGCTGTCAATCCCCTGACCGCTATGTTTGGCAAAATTGAACTGAACGGGCCTGCCTTCGGTGCGGCGCGCGCAGTTTTAACAGAAAGCGATATCAACCGCGCTTTTAATTCCGAATACATCAGCAGGAAACTGAAAAACTTAAAAGTTACTGTTGAGGGACAACAGCAGACAATAGACGTTAAAACTATTGAGTGCCAATTGCTAGCTGGAAAAATCGCTTTAAATGCTGAGGTATTGGTGCAGGAAACTGCCTCTACTGAAAAAATTTATTTTACATCAAAACCTCAGATCGCAGCGGGCGGTTGGGCAATTTCTCTTCAGGATGTCGAGTATCCCGAAAACAAGGAATTTTCGCCGGAGTTAACAGCAGCTTTGGCGGACAAAGCTGGTGAGGTTTTAAACTTGCGAAATTTTGAAATTGAGGGAATGTCCCTGCGAATTCAGCAGCTAAATGTGGAAGCTGGTGTGCTGACTTTGCAAGCTGAAGCGAAAGTCGAAAAATTCCCAGAGTAGCAGTAGGGTTCTGAGGTTAGTAGCTGGTAGGGTGCGTCAGTGGATTGGAGATTTTAGATGTTATGTTTACTCCACAGATGAATCTGGGATGTTGAACAAGAGTCTAAAATTTTTCTAACTCCACGACAGCATTCGTTCGCAAGTATCCGTTTTTGGGCGTGGTCAAAAACAGAAAAGCTTTTGTCATCAAGCAATTCTTGGAACGCACGCACCCGAAGACTACGCTTTGAAACTACCTGGGCCCTTTTCTTGTCGGTCGGGTACGAGTGTCTCAACCAAACTTACTCTAGAAACCCGGTAAAAAAGCTGGGTTTCTAGATACCTGCGCGTAAGTCCTACCAAAAATAATCTCTCGAAGGCGATCGCCATTTTTAAATCCCTCTAAAGTTAGAAAAAAATAGATAGCAATTAGTGGCAAAATATCACCGCCGTTAGAGGCAGGTGTGGGGAGTTTATTTTTACTCTTGATAAGTAGTAGTAAAAAAATGGAAAATTTTTGTGAACACTGTAACTGCTTTTTTTAAAAGACTGCGTATCGGTCAAATTTTGACTGTATTTATGGCAGGTGTGCTGCTGTTTACCAGCACCGCTTGCAATGCCGGCGATACTCGAGGTGCTCGGCCTGAGAATCCTCCCGTCCAAATGGGAGGAATGAATAACCCTCACAAGGCCGGTGGTGATGGATATACGAATTATCAAATGTCTACTGACCCTAAAGTCAATCAATCGCCTGCTAAAGCAGAAAAGAATCGGGCTGATTTGTCGATCTTAGGCGATCGTCTCCTGGCCTCGACTACCGCTGAATCTAATTCCTCAAAGCTGCTTTATCCGGGTTCTGCACCGATGGAAACTGACAAGTTTGACCTCGAACTCGGCGGAGATAAAACTCTGTTAGATACGCCAGACGGACAGCCGGCTAAGGCTCAACCCGTATTCGATCGCAGCGATCCCGATGCCAATATTTTAGAGAGAGTAGGCGCCGCATTTAAGGATGCTTCTGGTTTCCTCAAAGATAGCGCTGAAGATGCCAAGGAAAGTTCCGTTACGAAACTCAATCCGCTGCAAAAATAAGCTAGCCGAACCAAAAATGATGTAGGGGCTGTCTGAAATTAGCCCCTACATAAATAATATAATTTATTGAAACTAGATAAACGCTTGTATATCTGCAATCTGCTCAACAATATTTACGTTTTTTATGCTTTTTTGATATGATGCAGAGCAATATATTTTACATCTTAGGTGATTTATGATGGGAATGCCCGACAGTATTTTTGGTAAATTTCACTCAGGTTGAATAACTCTCAGACATATTAATTAACCTGAACTATTTTACCATAAATTAAACTGACAGGGTTGTTGATTTCGTGAGCGACTCCAGCGACTAACTGTGCTAAACTCGACATTTGTTCGGAGTGAATTAGCTGAAGATGCCCAGGAAAGTTCCGTTACAAAGCTTAAATTTTAAGATTATTTTACTGATCCAGGAAAAACCCTAAACAGTTTTAGGCGTAAAGAAACATTGTAATGATGGATAAAATACCAGATAGCTCTCACATGATTGGAAAGCTTTTTATAAAATGACCGAGTTTTTATTACAATAACGAGATATCCCTGCCATCAGGGTGTTATTGAATCGTAAGGATTCAGGTCTGAAATTCGGGAATGAGGTCAGGCATAGGAAAGTAGTCACAAGAATGGGCAGAAAGAGCCTC
>NZ_JAUBTT010000049.1:42507-63459 GCF_036705125.1 Microcoleus sp. B7-D4 | reverse complement strand
TGTGCCACAAAAATTATTGTGGGGTGGGCATCTTGCCCGCCCAAACTCTTTGCACAGGCAAGATGCCTGTGCCACAAAAATTATTGTGGGGTGGGCATCTTGCCCGCCCAAACTCTTTGCACAGGCAAGATGCCTGTGCCACAAGGATTTCACAGGCAAGATGCCTGTGCCACAAATATTCTTGTGGGGTGGGCATCTTGCCCGCCCAAACTCTTTGCACAGGCAAGATGCCTGTGCCACAAATATTCTTGTGGGGTGGGCATCTTGCCCGCCCCAAACTACTTAAAATTCTCCTAAAGACCGGCCGCACAAACTGCGGCTCCAATTAACCCTACATTATCATTTAAAACCAATCTCACCGGCATCATTTCTAACAGCGAATCCATCCGGCCTTTGTGCGTAAAAGCTCGCATAAAACCCCCTTCTAGCATCAGCGGCAAAATCTTAGCAGCAATGCCGCCGGCTACGTACAAACCGCCGTAAGGTAACAGTGTCACAGCCAGATTTCCCGCCACTGCACCGTAGGCTTCTACAAACATTTGCATTGTTTGTTCCGAAAGCCGATCGCACTTTTTGAGGGCCGCCTGTGCAATTGTCGCCCCCGGATCGACAGTCTTTTCAGTTTTCCCGATTTCTGACTCCCATTTTTTGATAACTTCCCCTACCTCCGGCGATTCAGGAGCAAACTTTCTGTCCCGCAAAAACTGGTAAATTGAAACAATCCCTTGTCCCGAAACCACACGCTCGATCGATATTCTTTGAATGTCGTGTTTTGCTAACAAATATTTCAGCAATTCAAACTCCAACTCCGAACGAGGAGCAAAATCCCCGTGTCCCCCTTCCGAAGAAAAAACCCTGATGCCATTTGCCTCGGGAATTCCAAAACAATTTCCCAAACCAGTCCCCGCACCAATAACAGCAATTGGATCGTGTTGGCGGGGTTTTCCGACTTGCAAAATGTGCAAATCTTTAGCATCCAAACCCCACACACCGTAGCCAACCGCAACAAAATCATTAATTAAACTGACGCGGGATATTCCTAATTCTTGTTCCAGACGCTTCGCATCCAGCACCCAAGGCAAATTAGTCAGTTTTGCAGTGTTGTTAACCACCGGGCCTGCGATCGCAAAACAAGCTTTTTCAGGCAATGGCGCAAAATCCAATTTCATAGTAGCTTCCGTCAAAAACTGCTGCACCATCGGCACTAAATCTGGAAACTCCCCGCTGGGATAGCGGAACTCGTAAAGAGCGTTCATTTCACCGTTAACAGTCCTTTCCACTAAGCGCAAAATTGTCTTAGTTCCGCCAATATCGCCCGCTAATAATAATGCCATAAATCTCTTTTTCCACCAAAGATAACATTCCCCATTTAAACACCCACAGTATTAATTGCCAACCAAGCCCGCAGCACCTCAGCCACAGTCCAAGCTTGAGCCGTGCAGCCCCGCGGCGAGTGGGGGGCGTCGCCCTCAAAAATTTCGCCCAGACTGCCAACTCCGCCGGCCCTTATATGATGTGCCATCGGTTCGAGGAATTCCCTCGCTTGTGCTGGGTTTTTGTATACGTGCAAGTGCGCCAAGACAAACGGGCCAATCAGCCAGCCCCAAGCTGTGCCCTGGTGGTAGGCGCTGTCCCGCTGCAATTGGTCGCCTCCGTATGCCCCGCAATACTGCGGGTGCTGCGGCGAGAGGCTGCGGAGGCCGACAGAAGTCAGAAGCTGTTGGGCGCAGCCGTCCACCACGCCGCGCTGCTGGATGGGCGTCAGTAACGGTGTATAGCGGGTTTCCTGGCGCATCCCCGCTGACAAGGAGTTGGCGGAGTGAGGAGGAATCGAGTCTAGGGGCAGGGATACGGCGAATATTTGGTTGGGCCGCAGGGAGGTATCGTGTCCGTCGGAGCCGTCCAGAACGTCGTAACAGTAACCGGTTGAGGCGTTCCAGAAGCGAGGGAATCCGGCGGCTGTTCGATCGCCCAATTGCTGGTATTCATTGTGAGGCTTGCCCAATTTTCGAGCAAAACTTGCCATAGCTTGTATAGCATTGTACCAAAGCGCGCTGAGTTCGATCGGCTTACCAATCCGAGGCGTCACCACCCAATCGCCGATTTTCGCGTCCATCCAAGTCAGTTGCACGCCGGTTTCGCCCGCGTAGATTAAACCGTCATCGGGATCGACGCGGATATTATACCGAGTACCCTGCAAGTGCCAGTCAACAATCTCACATAACACCGGCCAGAGTTCGCTCAAAAGTTCGTCGTCCCCCGTGGCATCGATATAAGTGCGAATTGCCTCAAAGTACCACAGAGTGGCGTCTGCCGTGTTGTATTCCGGTGCGCCGCCCGCATCCGGGAAGCGGTTCGGCAGCATCCCCCGATCGACATACCGCGCAAATGTCCGCAAAATCGATCGCGCAATTTCCCATCGCCCGGTACAGATTGTGAGACCGGGTAGGGCGATCGTCGTGTCGCGCCCCCAGTCGCTGAACCAGGGGTATCCGGCGATGATCGTTTTGCCTTCGGGTTCCTCCGGTAGCGGGCGGCTGACGATAAATTGGTCGGCGGCGAGCACTAAGGTATTGATCCAGTCGGGAGATTCGATCACTTTTGACCAGTTTTGCAGCAGTTGTTGGTCATAAGTGCGACGCACTTCTAAAGCAGTACCGCCGTTGAGTTCGGTATTTTTCTCGGTGCTGGCTATCAATGTGAGAGAACTTCCCGGTGCGATCGTCATGTGAAAAGTCGCCGCGTGCAAGTGATCCTCGCAGTAGTCCAATCCGCGCCGCTTTTCGGCTGCTAGGTCAAATCCGTAATGCCAATTGTATAAAGGCGTAGAAACTCGAAAATTCGCGTCTGGTTCGGCATCCGTCAGCAGGTACAGGGGTACAGACTTGGGAAATGCAGTCACGCAAACCCCGCGTTCCAAGGTTTGTAGGCTCATCTGCCAGTCGCCGACGCTCGTTGTGTGGTGGTAGTCGCGATAGTTTACTAGGGCTTTGACAGCGAGGGCGATCGGTTGTGAGGCGCGGTGCAAGCGGTATTGAATATATGTTGTGTTAGCACCTTGCTGCATCCAAATCCGCTTTTCCAGGATAGCGTCGGCGAGAGCAAACCTCCAAACAGGCGTCGTGCCTTCTAGGTGAAAGCTTTCGATGTATTTGTAGCCGTGGGGTTCCATCGTCGCGTCGGCCCAGCGGTTTGTATAAAGCGGATAGGCGCGATCGTGATACACAGCCGTCTCGTCCAGCTTGGCGAGCATCAAAGTGCGTCCCAGCGGGGGTTTGAGGGCGGCTATCAGCAAGCCGTGATAGCGGCGGGTGAGGAGATTTGCGATCGTCCCGCTAGCGTAACCGCCGATCCCGTTTGTGACCAACCACTCGCGAGACTCCGCTGAGTCGAGATTGCAGCAGATTTCCCGTCCAAAAGCCATAACCATAAAGTCCACACTCGCGCTGATTTTTGACCTACCTTTAGGTAGATTTTCGACATGATATCAACCAGAAATATTAACGCTTGCAGGCCGTTAATTTGGCGATCGGCCCCGTGCCGATTCCTGCTCTAATTTCGACCTCACCAACCGCTAATTTTGCCGCTTACCCAATTTTCCCCTTTGATGCCTCTGTCTAAAGTTAGTTGTTTGTTATATTAAGTAATATTACCGTCTAAACAGGCGCTGAACGTTAAGGGCAAGCATTTGATAGCGCGTCGGGCGATCGAACTACCAACCTATTTTATAAGGAGAACAGCTCAAAGTGAAGATAGGAGCAAATTACCTCGGCAATAACCAATGTGAATTTACCGTTTGGGCGCCCACCCTCAAACAAATCGCCGTCCAAATTGTTTCCCCAAAAAAACGCCTGATACCCCTGCAACAATCCGCAGAAGGTTATTGGCAAACCACAGCTACAGACATCGAACCAGGAACCCTTTACACCTACCAAATCGAAGGAAAAACCGACCGACCAGACCCAGCCTCAAAATATCAACCCCAAGGCGTACACGCTCCGTCGCAAGTAATAGATGAAAATATTTTTACTTGGACTGACACAAATTGGCAAGGCGTGCCGCTAGCCGAAATGATTATTTACGAACTGCACGTCGGCACGTTCACCCAAGCCGGAACCTTTGAAGCAATAATTCCCCAGCTAAAACAACTTAAAGAATTGGGAATCAACGCCATCGAAATAATGCCAGTAGCCCAATTTCCGGGCGAGCGAAACTGGGGATATGACGGCGTATATCCCTACGCCGTTCAAAACTCCTACGGCGGCCCCGAAGGCTTCAAAACACTTGTCAACGCCTGCCACGAACAGGGCATTTCAGTAATTCTCGATGTAGTTTACAACCACCTCGGCCCCGAAGGAAATTATCTCAGGGACTTCGGCCCCTACTTTACATCCAAATACGGCTCAATTTGGGGAGACCCCCTCAACTTCGACGACGCCTACAGCGACGGTGTGCGTAACTACTTTCTTGAAAACGCCCTCTACTGGTTTCGAGACTATCACATCGATGCCCTGAGATTAGATGCCATTCAAGCAATATTTGAGGTAGGTGCAAGACCTTTTTTACAAGAATTATCCGATGCCACAGCCGCTATTTCCCAAGAACTAGGACGGAAACTTTACTTAATAGCCGAAAGTGACTTAAATGATGTCCGCACTGTACGTCCCAAACAACTCGGTGGCTTCGGACTAGACGCCCAATGGTGCGATGATTTTCACCACGCACTGCACGCCTTGCTCACCGGAGAAGACGACCGGTACTACCAAGATTACGGCAAGTGCGAACACTTAGAAAAAGCCTTCAAAGAAAGCTTTGTTTACTCCGGTCAGTACGCCCCCCACAGAAAGCGGAAACACGGCAATTCTGTTAAGGATGAACCGGGTCATAAATTTCTGGTGTTTGCCCAAACCCACGACCAAATCGGCAACCGCATTTTGGGAGACCGACTATCCAAAATAGTTGACTTTGAAGGATTGAAACTTGCAGCAGGCACTGTCTTAATTTCTCCCTACATTCCCTTCTTTTTTATGGGAGAAGAATACGGAGAAGAAGCACCGTTTTTTTACTTCGTTTCCCACTCGGACGAAAACTTAATTGAAGCTATCCGCAAAGACAAACAACAAGAATTTAAAGCCTTTGAAGACCGAGGCGAGTTTCAAGACCCCCAGAGTCCTGAGACTTTCGATAAGTGTAAGTTAAACTGGCAAAAACAAACCGAAGGCAAACACAAAATCCTTTGGGAATGGCACCAACATTTGATTCACCTGCGGCGGACAATACCAGCCCTTAAAAAACTCGACAAAAACAGTCTAGAAGTGTCCAGCATTGAAGCGGAAAAAATCTTATTTCTACGTCGTTGGACAGATGACAGCCAGATATTCTGCATTCTAAACTTCAACAGGCAAGAGGTAGCTTTTACGGCTGCACTTCCCCAAGGCAACGGTCACAAAATTTTAGACTCTGCTGATGAAAAATGGATGGGTTCAGGTTCTAGCTTGCCTGAAAAGATAACTTCAGAGCAAAAATTGACCGTTAAACCGCAGAGTTTCGCACTTTACGAATTAGAATAATTAAAACGGGAAGCAGAGCCTCAAATACAGGCGTTCCCAGGCAGAGCCTAGGAACAAGAAACAGGAGGCAGAACCTCTCTCGTTCTCAGGCTATGTTGCGGAATGTAGTCCCAGAAGAAACGGGAGGCAGAGCCTCTGTCGTTCCCAGCCTCCGCCGGGGAATGCAGTAGAGGAGGCTCTGCCTCATATATTAAAAAAGAAAACCCTAAAAAACCTGGAGTAAAATTAACATAATGAGAATTCCCACAACTACTTATCGGATTCAATTTCATGGAGGTTTTAACTTTGAAGCCGCCAAACAAATCCTTAGCTATCTGGAAGATTTAGGAATTACCGACCTTTACGCTTCACCAATATTTAAAGCCAGAAAAGGCAGCTCTCACGGATACGATGTGGTTGACTCAAATCAGATCAATCCCGATTTGGGAACATCAGAAAATTTTGAAGCCCTCACATACGAAATCAAGAAACGGAACATGGGATGGCTGCAAGATATTGTTCCGAACCACATGGCTTACGACACTCAAAATTTGCTGCTGTTAGACGTATTGGAACACGGGCCAGATTCCGACTATTTTGATTACTTTGATATTGAATGGAATCACGCTTACGAACATCTCAGGGGTCGAGTGCTGGCTCCGCTGCTGGGCAATTTTTATGGAGAGTGTCTGGAAAATGGCGAGATTCAACTCAAATACAGCGAAATTGGGCTGAGTATCAATTATTATAGCTTACAATTGCCAGTAAGAATTGAATCTTATGCTAAATTTATCAGTCAGAATTTGGGGCAGTTAGCCAGAGAATTAGGCAGACGCCATCCAGATTTTATCAAGTTTTTAGGAATTCTTTATTTGATTAAAAATACCCCTTCAGAAACTAAAGGTAAAACCAGATACGATCAGATAGCTTTTGTCAAAGGACTGCTGTGGGAACTCTACAATCAAAATCCCCTTGTACAGGAATTCATAGATGAAAATATCAAAGTTTTTAACGGAGAAAAGGGAAATCCCGAAAGCTTTAATTTGCTAGACGAATTGCTTTCCGAGCAGTTTTACCGTCTGGCTTTCTGGAAAGTGGGGGCCGAAGAAATTAACTACCGAAGGTTTTTTACGGTAAACGAACTTATTTCGGTAAAAGTTGAAGAGATTAAAGTTTTTCACAAAAACCATGCTCTGATATTCGACATGGTTGATGAGGAAAAGTTTACCGGATTGAGAATCGACCACATCGACGGACTGTACGATCCCACAGAATATTTGAAACGGCTCCGGGAGAAAACCCCAGACACTTACATCACTGTTGAAAAGATTCTGGAACACGAAGAAGATTTGCCGTCATATTGGCCGATTGAGGGAACTAGCGGCTACGACTTTTTGAATTACGTAAACGGCGTTTTTTGTCGGTGCGATCGCGAACAGCAATTTACCGAAATATATCAGAGATTTACTCGCTTGAACGTTCCCTACGAACAGTTGTTTTTAGATAAAAAAGGGCTGATTGTTGAGAAAAACTTGGCGGGAGACGTAGACAATCTAGCTCAACTTTTGAAGAATATCTCTGGTCAATCGAGACAGGGAAATGACTTTACTCGTCCCGGTTTGGAAAAAGCATTGGCGGCTGTTTTGACAATTTTTCCAGTCTACCGAACTTACATCAATCAAGACGGTTTGAGAGAGTCCGATCGCACTTACGTAAAATATGCGATCGCCCATGCCAAACAACAAGTACCCCGACTCCTCAAGGAACTTAAATTTATCGAAACGGTGCTGTTACTCGAAGAAGAAGAAACTCTAACACCAGAACAAAAAGAGCAGCGCCGGCACTTTGTAATGAAACTCCAGCAGTTGACAGGCCCATTAATGGCAAAAGGCGTTGAAGACACCCTTTTATACGTCTACTATCGGCTTTTATCCCTCAACGAAGTGGGAGGAAATCCCAGTCAGTTCGGCGTGTCGCTGGTAGATTTTCACGAGTTCAACCAAAAGCAGCAAGTAGCTTGGCCGCACAAAATGAATGCTACAGCTACCCACGATACCAAACGCGGCGAAGATGTGCGAGCCAGAATAAACGTTTTGTCAGAAATTCCCGATGAATGGGAACAGCAAGTCAGGTCTTGGAGAGAGGTAAACTCTTCTAAGAAAGTCAACTTTGTGAATCGAATGGTTCCAGATACTAATGACGAATACTTCCTGTACCAAACTCTGCTAGGCAGTTTTCCCTTTGAGGGAATTGAAAACACTGATTATGTCGATCGCCTGAAAGATTATGTCATTAAAGCTGTCCGCGAAGCAAAAGTTTATACGGCTTGGCTGAGACCGGATAACGACTACGAAGCTGGTTTTATGACCTTTGTCGATAGCGTTCTCGAACCTTCGGAACAAAATCAGTTTCTCAACAAATTTACACCTTTCTGTAAAAAGGTAGCTAATTACGGAATTTTCAATTCTTTATCTCAAACGCTGCTGAAAATCACGGCTCCGGGCGTTCCCGACATTTATCAAGGGACGGAATTTTGGGATTTAAGCCACGTCGATCCCGATAACCGCCGTCCCGTTGATTATGAGCGCAGAATCGAGGTTTTGCGGGAAATAAAAGAGCAAGCTCAGACGGATATTTTGCAACTGGTTGAAGATTTGATTGCGACGCGAGAAGACGCTAGAATTAAGTTGTTTTTGACGGCAAGAGCGCTAGACGCGAGAAAAAAATACTTGCAAGTTTTTCAATCAGGCGACTATGTGCCCCTGCAAGCAGTTGGCACGTTTAAAGATAATGTTGTTGCCTTTGCCAGAAGCTTTGGAGAGACTACCGTTATTGTCATTGCTCCCCGGTTTTTGACGGGAATTGTCAAACCGGAAGAAATGCCGATCGGCAAACAAATCTGGAAAGATACTAATTTGAAATTATCCGAACAAATGCCGTCGGTTTGGAAAGATGCAATTACAAATCAGGCGGTAGAAAGTAACGGTACGTTGGCAATTGGTGAAGCTCTGAGTTACTTTCCTGCAGCTCTGCTGATCGGTAAAAAATAGCAATTAAAAGCTGGAAAATTCTTGAATTTTCCGAGATTCCCAAGAGGCGGACTTCAGGCTCTGCCTCAACAATATATTCCTTCCGAGGCACAGCCTGGAAGTAAACGAGTAGGGACAGGGCAATGCCCTGTCCCTTTTCAGAATTGATATTAAACCTGATTGGAAGCCAAAAAACCGATCGCCCCTACCAACCAAACAAAATTTATACAACAAAGACGGCAAATACAACACAACGTATACGGTTTGCCACAATACCCGAATCCATCACACACCGTACATTGGGAAGAGTAAAGAAAAGCAGTCAACAACTGTAGCGGTGCAAGCCTCACGGATGCAACCGTCCCCCAAAAGGTTCGGTAAACACGCCTTCATCGCTTGGTCTAACCGCCCGCAGTATAGAGATAAGCACCCTATCGAAGACTGTATTAAAGCAGGACTCACTACCCGTAAACCGCGAGGTAAAATGGCAGTCCTGAATAACCAGACTATCGCACAGATAAAACACCAAAATTTTGTAGAGATTGGAGCCGGAACACCCCTATGGGAAAAGTAGTTGGAATTGACTTAGGTACGACAAACTCCTGCGTCGCAGTTATGGAAGGCGGCAAACCCACCGTCATAGCCAACGCCGAGGGGGGTCGCACCACACCTTCTGTAGTAGCATATGCTAAAAATGGGGATCAACTTGTCGGACAAATCGCCAAGCGTCAAGCCGTGATGAACGCCGAAAACACCTTTTACTCAGTAAAACGGTTTATCGGGCGTCGGGTTGATGAAGTAACCCACGAAACCACTGAAGTTTCCTACAAAGTCCTCAAAGTTGGCAACAGCCTCAAACTAGACTGTCCCGCCCGTGGCAAGCAATTTGCTCCAGAAGAAATTTCTGCACAAGTTCTCCGCAAACTGGTAGAAGACGCCAGCAAATACCTCGGCGAAACTGTTACCCAAGCGGTAATTACTGTTCCCGCTTACTTTAACGACTCCCAGCGCCAAGCTACGAAAGACGCGGGAAAAATTGCCGGTATAGAAGTGCTGCGGATTATTAACGAACCTACAGCAGCAGCTTTAGCTTACGGGTTAGATAAAAAGAGCAACGAAACCATCCTCGTATTTGACTTAGGTGGCGGTACTTTCGACGTATCTATTCTCGAAGTAGGCGACGGCGTGTTTGAAGTGTTAGCAACTTCTGGAGACACTCACCTCGGCGGTGACGACTTCGACAAAAAAATTGTTGATTACATCGCTAACGAATTCCAAAGAGCCGAAGGCATTGACCTTCGCAAAGACAAACAAGCACTGCAACGCCTGACGGAAGCAGCAGAAAAAGCCAAGATTGAGCTTTCGAGCGTTACCCAAGCAGAAATCAACCTGCCGTTTATTACCGCGACTCAAGACGGGCCAAAACACTTGGACACGACTTTGACGCGGGGCAAGTTTGAAGAACTGTGCTCGGATTTGATCGATCGCTCTCGCATCCCCGTAGAAAATGCGATCCGCGACGCCAAATTAGACAAATCTGCAATTAATGAAGTCGTCTTAGTTGGTGGTTCTACGCGGATTCCTGCGGTGCAAGAACTGGTCAAAAAACTCCTTGGCAAAGACCCCAACCAAACGGTAAACCCGGATGAAGTGGTCGCAGTCGGTGCAGCAATTCAAGCCGGCGTACTCTCCGGCGAAGTCAAAGACATCTTGTTGCTCGACGTTACTCCGCTGTCTCTGGGCGTCGAAACCTTGGGTGGCGTGATGACCAAAATCATTCCCCGCAACACCACTATTCCTACCAAGAAGTCGGAAACTTTTTCGACTGCTGTAGACGGCCAAACAAACGTGGAAATTCACGTTTTGCAAGGCGAACGGGAAATGGCAAATGATAACAAGGATTTGGGAACATTCCGCTTAGATGGAGTTCCACCAGCCCCCCGTGGCGTACCTCAAATTGAAGTTACTTTCGATATCGATGCTAACGGTATTTTGAATGTAGCTGCTAAGGATAAAGGTACTGGTAAGGAGCAATCGATTAGCATTACTGGTGCTTCTACTTTGCCCAGCAATGAAGTCGAGCGCATGGTGAAGGAAGCCGAATCGAATGCGGCTGCTGACAAGGAACGTCGCGAAAGGATCGATCGCAAAAACCAAGGCGATTCTTTAGCCTATCAAATTGAGAAGCAGTTGGCAGAATTGGGTGATAAAGTTCCCGCTGCTGACAAGACTAAGGTTGAAGGCTTGATCAAAGACTTGCGCGATGCGATCGCTACTGAAGATGACGATCGGATCAAAACCTTGACAACAGAGTTGCAGCAAGCATTCTACGCTGTCAGCAGCAACCTGTACCAGCAAGCAGGCGGCCCAACTGACGGCCCTGGCGGCCCTGGTGGCCCTGGTGGCTATGGAGACGGCGGCCCCACTGGTGGCGGCGACGACGTGATTGACGCCGACTTCACAGAAGGCAACAAATAAAAGGCTAATTTAAAAGCCCCCAGCTAGACGGAAGAAACCCGGTTTTGAACAGAAACCGGGTTTCTGTTCTTTCAAAAACAAACCAAAGTCGATCGACTAAAATTAGTGACAACTCCTACACCAACACAAGCTGTCACCATTGGTGTAGGCTTCTGGGCGACTCCTGCTATTGCATAGGACATTAACTGAGCTTTAAGAACGGGTTGCCCCACCGCTCTATTTTTGATGACAAGTGCCGCATTATGATCGCGGTCAAGACTACACCCACAATGATGGCAATCATGCCAGCGAATATGCAGCTTTTTTGGTACTTTCTCTCCGCAATTAGAGCAATCTTGTGAAGTATTATGGGCGCTTACTGGGACAACCAACAAACCAGCATTTGAGGCTTTATTTGCAAGTATTGACAGAAAGCTTGACCACCCAGCGTCCAACACAGATTTAGCTAATCTTGTACGAACTAGCCCTTTGACGTTTAAATCCTCGTGCGCGATTACGTCATATTTTGACAACAGCCAATTAGCTGTCTTGAAGTGAAAATCTTTGCGTTTGTCAGCTACTTTTTTGTGACACTTCCCTAGTTGCTTGACCGATTTCTGCCTTCGCTTGCTGCCTTTCTTGCCACGTGAAACTCGCTTTTGAATTACCCGTAAGCGTTTTTGCTCTTTACGGTAATACTGGGGAATAACGACTGTTTCGCCCTCAGAGGTTGTCAAAAACTCCTTCAGTCCTACATCAATACCTGTTATCGAACGAGGATTAAAGTCTGGTTTAATCTCTGGAACTGTCTTGTCTTCCAGGGAGAGCGTAAGGTAGTAACCATCAGCTTTCTTGGTGACAGATGCGGTTTTAATTTTGAATCCATCAGGGATAGGGCGATGCAATACAACTTTAACTTTCCCAAACATTGGCAAGTTGATCGAGTTGCCCTGTAAGCAACCCTCTTTCACCTGTGGATAAGTAAAAGTGCGATAACGGTTCCGAGCCTTAAAACGAGGTTTCCCGCTACGTTTTCCGTTGCTGTCACCTTTCAAGAAACGGTCAAATGTTATCTTAACTCGCTTAACTACATCTTGAAGGACTTGCGAATATATCTCGCTATACCAAGGATGTGTTTTCTTGAGTTGAGGCAACGTTTTCTTTTGTGAGTAATAATCAGGATTGTCTCGCAGTTCAGGTAGGTAGCAAACGAGAGGGCAGGCGTTAACGGGAGAACGGTTTTGTTCGTACCAATTAAATCTATCAGCCAACAGATAATTGTACTGAGAGCATAGCATGGATAGCCATCTGTCTAGCTCAATGACCTGTTGTTTTGTTGGACGTAACTTGTACTGATAAGCTGTTCTCATATCTACCCTCCTTGAAAGTTATGTTAACATGATTGTGTTCGCATTGACAACACGACATGAAAGACAAGAATTTGCACATCCGGTTATCTGAGAAGCGTCTCAATAAACTGAGAACAGTCGCGGAGGCCAGAGAGAAAACTATCACCCAGATGGTAGAGGCGTGGATTGATCGACTGTCCCTTACATTTACTGACTGACTACGTACCTACGTCAGTCGCGCATTCATCCCACACTGATTTATTGGGGGTACTCGGCTACGCCTCGATAAATCCCCCTCTAAATTCAGTGTGGGGCTTCTGCTGTTTCGGCTAAAAATCTTGCTTGAGGCATAGAGACAAAACTAGAATATGCTTCAACAAATATCATAAACTAGCAGTAATATCGCAATCGAGAGCAATTAAATGTCACGTTCTCCTATACAAAATTCCTCCCCAAATACTCCCAGCCCATCTCATGTTGCATCCTTGCGCCGACTCCGCCGCATCAGCCATTTACTCGACAATGCAATTCCGATTCCCGGCACAAAATACCGCATCGGACTCGATCCGATACTGGGACTTATACCGGGCGGTGGCGATTTAATCAGTTCAATTTTTGCAGGATATGTTGTCTTCAAATCCGCTCAAATGGGAGTACCACAAGAGACTTTAGTCAAAATGGCCACTAACATCGTATTTGATACAGTTGCTGGTACTGTACCCGTAGCAGGAGACTTGCTTGATGTTACTTGGAAAGCTAATGTCAAAAATATAGAATTGCTAGATGCTCATTTAGGTTCCCCCGAACCGGGAAAAAAAGCCAATTGGTTATTTGTCGCGGCTTTGCTGTTGGGTTTAATGTTAATTGTCGGAGGTGTAATTTTCTTGAGCGTGATGCTTTTTGGGTGGCTATTTCAAGTGATTACAGGACGTTAATTTCGGGTCGTAAGATAAAGAGCAATGACTCTACCTGTGTCAGGTTCAGAGCATCTAATCTGGTATACTTTGTACTTAAAAAGTAATTGTGAGTAGGATGACTGGCCGTAAAAACATCTGGATTTAGGATGATTTATATTGGACAAATAATTTCTGACTATGAGCTAGGAAAAAACAGTTAGCTTAGCTGCTAGAAAAAATATCAAGGAATACTAAAATTTCTCAGGGTTTTAAAATTCAATCAACCCATGCCAAGAAAAGTTCTGGTGATCTTAATCAGAAGAGATATGCGGCAAAAATCGCAGCTATTGAGCAGAGTCTATTAAAGCAATTCCGAGACATCAAAGACCAGGCAGCATCTGACCGAAATCGAGGTAAATTAGCACTCTTCTTATTTCTCAAATGGATTCTATAATATAAAGCGATCGCCCTTTCTAGATCCTCAAATAATATATATTAAGGGTATTGACAAATATTATAACTTATGTATCAAATTTAATTTTGTTGGGAAGCGAGCTATTTACCCGATCGCCCTTGAGTTCGATATAGTGATATAATCCAGACTATAATATCAACTTGATATAAATGCTTGAATTATCCGCACTTGGACTGCTACAGTTGCAACCTCTGCACGGCTACCGGCTAAAGCAAAAACTGGAGCTGTTTATGAGCAGTTGCATCAGCGTCAACTACGGAGCGATTTACCCGCTGCTGAAGCGCTTGGAAGAGCGAGGGGAGATTTCGGTAATAGCCGAAGAAGCCGGAGATGCGGGCTGTCCGCGCAAAATCTACGGAATTACCGACAAAGGGCGCGAACTCTGGCGGCAAAAAATGCTCGAACACCCTCAAGAAAGCTGGGTTAACAGTGGTTCCCGGTTCCAAATCAAGTTTTTCTTTTTTGGCGACTTAGAACCGACAGAACGGCTGAAGCTATTGGAACACCGCTTGCGAGCCTGTTACACCAGGCAAGACTACATCGAAAGCCTCAAGAGCGAATATCCACTAACCGATGACTATCAATTCGCCTCTCGCGATCGCTGCAAGTCAGTGCTGGCGTCAGAGATAGAGTGGTTAACCGAGCAACTAGCCAAGGAAAAAAGTGCGATCGCCGGAGTGCGTGACTCCCTAACCTTCGCTGAATCCGCTGAAGCCAAGGGAAAATCCTTCCAACTCACCCACTCAGGTGAGTCATAAGAAGGATGTGCAATCTTGCCTGTCATCGTAACTTTTGAGAAATAACAAGAAGCTTTCCTACAAAGAATCACCCCCAGACTTGGCTAAATGTGATGAAACTAAAGCGCTTCACATACCCCAACCTCATTAAAAAGGGACTTTCCCGATTCCATCCTGTTTAAAATCGCTTGTCCTTATTCCCCCATGTTTGAGGGGAACGCCGGAAAATCAAAGATTTCGCCCAAGTCTCAGTCAGAAGTTAAAAAAAATCTAAGTGGTGCTGCCAATGAGTTATTCTAAATCCCCAGAATCCGTCGTTGAAGCTGAAGAGCAAAAACCTCCCACACCGGAACTGCACCCAACCGATGCCGACAGCGATCGACCAGAGGATTTTCCCCCCGTTGCCGATGATCACCCCCAGCCTGTTGCTAAACCCCGATCGCGCTGGCCTCTAATTGCCGCGATCGCGATCGCCACAGGCGCAGCAGGTTTCGGCTGGTACTCGTGGCAATCGGGTCAGAATCGCGCACAGCAACCGGCAGCAGCAGCCCAACCCCCAGCCATACCAGTCAAGCTCGCCGCCGTAAAAACCAGCTCAGTCGAAGATGCTTCCGAATTTGTTAGCAGCTTAGAAGCCAAGCGTTCGGTACAAATCAAACCCGAAGTAGAAGGGCTAGTCACGGAGATTTTTGTCAAATCCGGGGACTTCATAAATAAAGGGCAAGCCATCGCCCGCATGAAAAGCGACAGCGCCCAAGCTGACTTGAGGCAATCCCAAGCCAACCTGATCCGCGCTCAATCCCACTTAGCCGAATTGCAAGCAGGAGCCAGGCCCGAAGAAATCGCCCAAGCTCAAGCCCAAGTCGCCCAAGCCCAAGCCAACCTCGCCCAACTGCGATCGGGCTCTCGGCCCGAAGAAATTGGTCAAGCCCAAGCCCGCGTTAGCCAAGCTGAAGCCGACCTCGCCGATGCCGAAACAGGTAGCCTCTTAGAAGAAATCGCCCAAGCAAGAGCGCAAATAGAAGCAAGCACAGCCGAAGCAAAGTTAGCCAGCCAGCAACTTGCCAGATATCAGGCATTGGCAAAAGAAGGCGCAGAATCCGCCAACACCCTTGAGCAATACACCCAAAAAGAAGGCAGCGCCAAAGCCAATCTCCGAGAAGCTCAAAGGCGGTTCCAGCAGCGACAAAAAAACAGACAAGCCGAGATCGATCGCCGGACAGCAGCCTTGCAACAGCAGCGGCAAGCTTTGCAGCAATTGCAAAAGGGTTCGCGCCCAGAGGAAATAGCCAAAGCCGAAGCAGAAGTCGCACAAGCCAAGAGCAGATTAGCGCAGTTAGCAAATGGTACGCGCCAAGAACAACTCGATCAAGCTGAAGCGCAAGTTGCCGAGGCCGCCGCTCAAGTGCGCGGCTTTGAAGTACAACTACAAGAAACTGCGGTCATCGCGCCCTTCGCAGGAGTCATCGGCGACATACCAGTGAAAGTAGGTGATTTCTTGCAAAAAGGTGATGCCATTGCCACCCTGACAGAGAACCAATTGCTAGACTTGCGGTTATCAATTCCTTTGGAACGGCAGCCTCAATTACGCTTAGGGCTGCCAGTACAAATGCTCGATGCTCAAGGTAAGGCGATCGCCCAAGGTCAAATCAGTTTTATCTCCCCCAACGTCAGTGCCAATTCCCAAACAATTTTAGCTAAAGCCACCTTTCCCAACCCCAGCGGCGAACTGCTTAATCTCCAGTTTGTAAAAGCTAAAGTCATCTGGAAACAGAGCCCCGGAATTTTAGTTCCAGTAACAGCAGTCACTCGCTTAGGTGGAGAAACTTTTGTCTTCACAGCTCAAAAGCCACAACAGCCAAAACCTGGAATGCCACCTTTAGTAGCGCGGCAAAAGTCCGTGAAATTGGGAACCATTGAGGGGAATAATTATCAAGTTATCGAAGGTTTGCAAGCCGGCGAAAAAATTGTTACGGCAGGCATCCTTAACCTGACAGACGGCGCTCCCATTATGGCTCAAGAGGAAGGGGAAGGAGCAGGGAAAAATTTACCAGTAGGGGGCAAAAAATAAGGTATGTTGTTGCGCTTGGGCGCTCTTAATTCACCTCTTAAGAGCGCTAAAGCGCAACTACGTACTTTATGTGAAACTACTTGATTGCTCAGCTCTTAACAAGGGGGCAATTTAAATTTTTGACTCATATCATGTCCGGTCGAGCAACCGTGATTTTTGTAGGGGCGGGTTCACCAACAATACCTGCTAATAATTGACAATCTCAAAAACCCGCCCCGACCGGGATATTATGCTTAATCGCTCGGACATGATATCAAGTGCAATTAGCAATTAGGAATTAGGAATAATCAACTAACAACTACCCATTACCCAAATAATGTTTGCAGATTTCTTTATTAAACGACCTGTCTTTGCTAGCGTCTGCGCCTTAATTATTGTTTTGGTAGGCGCAATCAGCATTCCCAGCCTGCCTATCGAGCGCTTCCCCGACATCAGCCCTACCCAAATCAACGTCACAGCCAACTATAGCGGTGCGAATGCTGAAGTTGTCGAAAATGCGGTAACAAACATCCTAGAAAGGCAAATTAACGGCATTGAAGGACTGAAATATCTAACTTCCAGTAGCACTAACAGTGGAACTAGCACCATTACAGCCACCTTTGATACTTCCCGCGACAAAGATATCGCCGCCGTCGATGTGCAAAATCGAGTTGCAGTTGCTCAACCACAACTGCCAGATGTCGTACAACGCACAGGAGTTACAGTTACAAAACAATCTAACAGCCTGCTGCTGGCTATAGGATTATTTACCGAAAATAAAGAATACGATACCATATTTTTAAGCAACTACGCCGACCTCTATTTAGCAGATACTTTAAAGAGAGTAAAAGGCGTGGGCGACGTGCGAATTTTTGGGGAAAGACGCTATGCTATGCGCCTGTGGATAGACCCCAATAAATTAGCTGCTCGTAATCTAACAATGCAAGATATAACAAGAGCAATTAATGAACAAAACTTGCAAGTTGGTGTAGGAAGAATTGGTCAAGAACCCGCCCCAGAGGGGCAAATGTATCAGATTGATTTGAGTGCAGAAAGTCGTCTCAAAAGCCCCACAGAATTTGACGACATAGTTATTAAAAGCGAAGCAAATGGAACTTTAGTTAAGTTAAAAGATGTCGGTAGAGCAGAATTAGGAGCAGAAAATTATAACTCTTTTCTGCGATTTCGAGGGAATGACGCGGTGGGTTTAGGGATTTACCAATTACCCGGAAGTAATGCTCTAAATGTTGCCCAGGCCGTCAAAGCAGAAATGGAAAAATTAGCTAAAAACTTCCCTCCGGGGGTGATACATAGAACCGCACTAGATACGACTCAATTTGTCCAAGAGTCAATGGCAGAAGTAGTCAAAACTCTGTTTGAAGCAGTCTTGCTAGTGGTGATAGTTATTTTTGTTTTCCTGCAAGATTGGCGCACTACGATTATTCCCACCCTCACAATACCCATTTCCTTGATTGGGACATTTGCTTTTATCAAAGCTTTCGGCTTTACGATTAACAGTTTGTCTCTATTTGGTCTTACCTTAGCAACAGGTTTAGTGGTTGATGACGCTATCATCGTAGTCGAAAATATTGACCGTCTAGTCCGCCAAGGTATGAATGCCCGCCAAGCAGCTTCCGAGTCAATGCGGGAACTTTTTAGTGCTGTAATTGCCACTTCCTTAGTATTGATGGCCGTGTTCGTACCAGTGGCATTTTTCCCTGGGACAACGGGAGCACTCTATAAACAATTTGCCCTAACAATTGCTTTTTCCGTACTGCTTTCTACCTTTATGGCAGTTACTCTTACTCCCTCACTTGCCGCTATATTACTGCGCCCAGGTAAGAAGTTTGGCGGCCCGTTGGGTTGGGTGTTTAACCGCATTAATATTTTTCTGGATTGGACGCAAAAGAAATATAGAGATTCCTTAATATTCTTAACACGATTTAAAACCATTGTTACCCTGTTGTTTATTGCTTCTCTGGGATTCACCGCTTGGCTTTATTTAGCAGTACCGACAGCATTTATCCCAGAGGAAGACCAGGGTTATTTTCTGACAATTATTCAAGGGCCTCAAGGTGTTTCGCTGCAATACACCCAGCAGGTGATGGACGGAGTTGAACAAGAAATCCTCAAAGTTCCTGAAGTTGTGGGAACTTTTTCTGTAGGTGGCTTTGGTTTTAGTGGTAATAGTTCCAATCAGGGGATTATATTTACTACCCTTAAACCCTGGAAAGAAAGGGAAGGTGAAGATCAAACCGTACAAGCGATTATTGGTAAATTGCGGGGTAAATTTTTCGCGATTCCAGAAGCGAGAATTTTCCCTGTGAATCCGCCGGCTATTCAAGGTTTAGGTCAATTTGGAGGCTTCCAATTTCAATTGCAAGACCGCAAAGGTAACAGCGGTTTAGATTCTCTAGTTCAGACTATGGGCGGGATTTTAAAGCAGGCGAATCAGACGCCCGGATTGCAGGCGGTATTTAGTACGTTTGCTGCGAATACGCCTCAGTTACTTGTGGAAGTTGACCGCAATCGAGCTAAGGCTCTAGATATTCCCATTAATGATGTTTTCAGTACGTTACAAACGGCTCTGGGTTCTCAGTATGTGAATGATTTTAATCTCCAGCAGCGCAATTATCGGGTGTATGTTCAGGCGGATAAACAGTTTCGTGATAACCCTGAAGATATTAGTAAATTGTATGTCCGATCTGGAAAGAATGAAATGATTTCTTTGAGCAATTTGGTGAAGATCACTCCGGTGGTGGGAGCGCAAACTGTTAACCACTACAATTTATATAGGTCAATTGAAATTAGTGGCTCTCCGGCTCCGGGATCGAGTTCTGGACAGGCGATAAAATCAATGGAAAATGTGGCGGCTCAAGTTTTGCCGTCGGGTTTTGGCTATGAATGGTCGGGGAGTTCTTTAGAAGAAATTGAGTCCGGCGGTCAAGCACCGATAATTTTCGGTTTGGGGCTGATTTTTGTGTTCTTGGTGTTGGCGGCGCAGTATGAAAATTATGTCGATCCTTTCATTATTTTGCTATCGGTGCCTCTGGCGATTTTGGGTGCACTTTTAGCTCAGTCGTTGCGGGGTTTGGCGAATGATGTTTATTGCCAGATTGGTTTGGTGATGTTGATTGGATTGGCAAGTAAAAATGCGATTTTAATTGTGGAGTTTGCTAACCAGTTACGGGAGCAGGGATATTCAATTGCTAAGGCAGCAGTTGAGGCTTCTCAAGAGCGTTTACGGCCGATTTTGATGACTTCTTTATCCTTTATTTTGGGGATTGCTCCCCTAATTAACCCGGAAGGTGCGGGGGCGGCAAGTCGTAGATCGCTAGGGAATGCGATCGCGGGGGGGATGGTTGTTTCTACTGTCTTGAGTTTGTTTATGGTGCCGGTTCTGTATGTGGTGGTTGTCTCGGCTCGCGATCGCTTTAAGAAACGCGATCGCCCGCAAAATCCGCCGGAGGATGGCACAATTTTGAACGGCAAAACAACTCCCCACGAGGAGATTGAACGCGATAAAGTATCGCCGTTGTAGTTGGTAAGTTGAAAAGGCGATCGTTTTGTGAGTCTCATTGGTGCGATCGCCCAAAACCCGCCAATCCCGCATCAAAACCCCCAAAGTCCCCAGATTACTCCGGGGTTCAATTCTTCAATCCCAAATCCCAAATCCCAAATCTAAAATCTAAAATCTAAAATCTAAAATCGATTGACGGCGGCCCCCATCTGCGGCTACGCTTGGAAGTGAGAGGTTGCTTGCTTGTAGAGGAGGCAGCCCGCGTCGCCCAAAAATCTAGTTGCACTGCCCAAAGCTGCTGGTAACAGCAATGGACAGCATAACCGCCAAACTGATCACAGCAGTCTGGAGGCTAACGGAGTATCTTAACATCCTCTGTAGCCGCCCTGCTATGTGTTGAACTGCGGGGCGGCTGGGTTTTTGGGTTTTTCTAGAAAACCCAAAACCAGGAGAACATAATATGTCACAGGAATTCGTGCCTGACGACAACAAATTTGATCGCCCAAATGACGACTCAGCAGCAGTATCGGAACAGGAAGTGGTGCTGTTAACGGTTGTCGGTTCGCCCAAAGGTGTCAGGGAAACCATACTCACTTTGTACCGACTAGGATTTGCAGAAGTGGGCGATTGGAGTCCCGTACAACGTGCAGCTAATCCGAAGCAGGTGATGAGCGTGCTGATCCGTCGTTCGCGGGCTAACGGTACACCGCCGAGAAAATCTGGACGGTAAGCTGCGTTGTCATTCTGATTGAAGCGAAGAATCTTCGTGGGGTGGGCGTCTCGCCCGCCCTAAAAATACCATTACTTACTGGGCGTGGGGTGGGCGTCTCGCCCGCCCTAAAAATACCATTACTTACTGGGCGTGGGGTGGGCGTCTCGCCCGCCCTAAA